>NZ_SDKL01000128.1:0-1086 GCF_004123125.1 Geobacillus sp. PK12 | reverse complement strand
GGGTGAATCCCGTTGGAAGATTACCCACCACGCACCGCGACATCGGACGGCGGCCCATCTCGGACCGCTATTCCGGAATCCGGGCTGGGTCCGGGGGACGTCCGGCGGAAAAGGCCACGTCATCGTCGCAGGACGGCCGGTCGCGGCACCGGACAGGGCATCCCGAATGTCGGATCGACAAACTCGGGTAAACCACACCGACGGGACGCTTGTTGTCAATCCCGGAGACACCTCGGCGCCATTCGTCACCAATAACGCGCCCTGATGTCCGCGTTTTCACTCACGCAGAGTGCCCATTCTCGCCGGACCGAACCACCTTTCACGGCACTGCCGCTCGATCAGCCTGTGCCCGCCCCGTGTCGGAAGGGGTGGGCACGCCGGCATCCTGCCGACCATGGCGTCGCGGATGCCTCAACACCCTGTCCAGCATGGCATCGACCGCTTTGCTCATGGGGTTCGACGGCTCACGGGGTCCCCGGCCGTCCGGTGTCGTCACCTGGGGATTTCGTGTTTCCGGAACTCGATCGGCGTAAGGGACCGAGGAATGGAACGTCGATTCGACCATTCGTGTGAATAATTGTCGATGGACGGAACGTGGCCGCCAGGTGCCATGATCATCCCGCCCGGAAAAGCAAGCCCTGCGAACGGACCAATCTTCCCTGCGAACAGCCTAGCCGGGCGCCTCAGGGTTGCGCGGGTATCACGCGGGGGCGTTGTACTAAAAGGGTGGGGAACGAGTCAATAGCCAAGAGAAAAGTTCCGGAAAGTGATCTTGTAAGCCGACCTGGCTGCGGAAATCACACTGTTTGTCAATTGCCGACAACGATTGATCATGTCATGCTGCCATGGTGAGCACTCACTGGGGCTGTGCGCACTAACTGGGGCTGAGGGGGTGCGACGGTGACTCGCGATCATGAGGAAATCGTGGACTTTCCACGGTGAGACCACTGATTCGAGCGCGAGGCCGGGTTCATCCCGCGATCTTGTCCAGTAGTGCGCGTTGGCTTCGTCCAACAGAACGTAAGACGGCTTGCCCGGTCGAGGCAGTCGAGTAGAACTGAAGGTAGCCCGTGTGCATGCGGGGCT
>NZ_SDKL01000127.1:0-1278 GCF_004123125.1 Geobacillus sp. PK12 | reverse complement strand
CTCTGGCCATCAGTTACCTTGAATCACGGGGCGAATCCGTAGGACAAAAAACCCTCGACATGGAGCGGCAGGCCATTCAGGCCATGATGCACCATGTCACCAGTCGCCTTCCCCTGACTGCACGTTTACCGGTGATCCGTGCAGACCATCCACAAGTTCTGACCGGACGGGCTTACACTGCGGCACAAATCACCCGAATTTGCGCCGCTCAAACCATAAAAAACGCATTGGCAACCGAACTGGCCTACGCGGCAGGATTACGCGCCCATGAGCTTTATACACTGGCGAGACCGGATGAACAGCCGCCCAGTGCACGACAGGCAGACGAGACAAAGTGGGCAGGGCGTGACGGGATAACCTACACCGTTCACGGCAAAGGTGGACTGGTTCGGGAGGTTAATATCCCAAACGAGCTAGCTTTACGTCTTGAAGCGGTCAGACGTGATAATGCAGTCATACTGACTGATCGCGGCGTCAACCACAGCAGCCGTTATGCACTCGGTGGCGGCCATCCCTGGTCAAACAGCTTCAGTGCCGCTGCACAGCGGGTATTAGGCTGGTCAGCCGGTGCACACGGCGTTCGTCACAGCTATGCACAGGAACGGATGCGCGAACTGCAACATCAGGGGCTCAGCCGAGAAGCCTCCTTGACGACGGTCAGCCAGGAAATGGGGCATTTTCGCCCGGAGATCACGGAAACCTACCTACGATGAAATTTGTTTTCTGGCGAGCGACGGTGTTAATAGTGCTGTTAGCCTCGCTTGGCATCATCTATTGGCTCATGTCCGCCACACTGGAACAATACACGCTGATAACCCGACAAGGTGAACACCTTATAAAAATTTCAGGGTGGCACATCTTTGCTGAGTTATGGGTATTAATGCTGCCCGGGATTCTCATTACAGGCTGCATAGGGGGACTGGCGCTCCTCTGGATAATCATTAAAGCCGATAATCGCGATCAGGCTGAAAAAATAGCGCATTATCATAGCTTGGCCTGCCTCGCGCAGGAAAAAACCGTACAGGCTGAATCAGAGGCGAATAACCGTCTCGCTGAACAACTCGACCGTGCCATTCAGCGAGAACATGCCGCCACATTACGCGAACAGAAAGCCAGTACACTCATCAGAACAACCCAAAATCAGCTCGAAAGCGTCATCGCAGAAGCACAGAAACAGATCAACATCGCCAAAGAAGAAAGCAGTAACGCCGAAACCCGACGCAAAAATGCCACGGCGACGGCAGAGCGCCGACGTAGGAAACTGGAAAAAATCAAGCT
>NZ_SDKL01000126.1:0-1179 GCF_004123125.1 Geobacillus sp. PK12 | reverse complement strand
GTAGGGTGTCACACCCCAGGAATCGCGTCACTGAACACAGCAGCCGGTAGGACGACCATGACTGAGTTGGACACCATCGCAAATCCGTCCGATCCCGCGGTGCAGCGGATCATCGATGTCACCAAGCCGTCGCGATCCAACATAAAGACAACGTTGATCGAGGACGTCGAGCCCCTCATGCACAGCATCGCGGCCGGGGTGGAGTTCATCGAGGTCTACGGCAGCGACAGCAGTCCTTTTCCATCTGAGTTGCTGGATCTGTGCGGGCGGCAGAACATACCGGTCCGCCTCATCGACTCCTCGATCGTCAACCAGTTGTTCAAGGGGGAGCGGAAGGCCAAGACATTCGGCATCGCCCGCGTCCCTCGCCCGGCCAGGTTCGGCGATATCGCGAGCCGGCGTGGGGACGTCGTCGTTCTCGACGGGGTGAAGATCGTCGGGAACATCGGCGCGATAGTACGCACGTCGCTCGCGCTCGGAGCGTCGGGGATCATCCTGGTCGACAGTGACATCACCAGCATCGCGGACCGGCGTCTCCAAAGGGCCAGCCGAGGTTACGTCTTCTCCCTTCCCGTCGTTCTCTCCGGTCGCGAGGAGGCCATCGCCTTCATTCGGGACAGCGGTATGCAGCTGATGACGCTCAAGGCGGATGGCGACATTTCCGTGAAGGAACTCGGGGACAATCCGGATCGGCTGGCCTTGCTGTTCGGCAGCGAAAAGGGTGGGCCTTCCGACCTGTTCGAGGAGGCGTCTTCCGCCTCGGTTTCCATCCCCATGATGAGCCAGACCGAGTCTCTCAACGTTTCCGTTTCCCTCGGAATCGCGCTGCACGAGAGGATCGACAGGAATCTCGCGGCCAACCGATAAGCGCCTCTGTTCCTCGGACGCTCGGTTCCTCGACCTCGATTCGTCAGTGATGATCACCTCACACGGCAGCGATCACCACTGACATATCGAGGTCAACGGTCGTGGTCCGGGCGGGCACTCCTCGAAGGCGCGGCCGACGCCCTTGAACGACTCGATGGCGCTGACGCCTTCCGCGATCGCCTCGACTGTGAAAACGCTCGTGGACGTCGGCGGGTAGCCGATGAGTTCCATCGCCTTGCGCATCCCCTTGAGCATGGAGAACGCGTCCACCGGGTAGTCACGAAGGTACTTGCGAAGGCTTCGCGCCGTCCG
>NZ_SDKL01000125.1:0-1726 GCF_004123125.1 Geobacillus sp. PK12 | reverse complement strand
GGAAAAGAAAATAAATAATGATTTCTTTAGTAGCGGCGAGCGAACGAGAAAGAGCCCAAACCATTTTAAATGGGGTCATAGGACAGACTACATAGAGTTACAAAATTTAATAATAGCAGAAGCTTTTGGGAAGAAGCGGCACAGAAGGTGATACCCCTGTATGCGAAATTATTAAATCTCTTGACTGTATCCTGAGTAGGGCGGGGCACGTGAAACCCTGTCTGAATTTGCCGGGACCACCCGGTAAGGCTAAATACTAACCAGACACCGATAGCGAACTAGTACCGTGAGGGAAAGGTGAAAAGAACCCCGAGAGGGGAGTGAAATAGACTCTGAAACCACTTACTTACAATTAGTCAGAGCCCGTTAATGGGTGATGGCGTACATCTTGCAGTATGGACCGGCGAGTTACTTTAGCATGCAAGGTTAAGCAGATAAAAGCGGAGCCGTAGAGAAATCGAGTCTTAATAGGGCGATTAGTATGCTTGAGTACACCCGAAACCAGGTGACCTATTCATGAGCAGACTGAAACTTAGCTAACCCTAAGTGGAGGGTCGAACCGTAGTACACTGATACGTGCCCGGATGACTTGTGAATAGCGGAGAAATTCCAATCGAACTTGGAGATAGCTGGTTCTCCTCGAAATAGCTTTAGGGCTAGCGTGTAGTGTTAAATAATGGTGGTAAAGCACTGAATATGGAATGGCCTCGCCTAGGGGTACTGACTATAATCAAACTCTGAATACCGTTATGAATTGCTATGCAGTCGGAACCGGGGTGCTAACGTCCCGGCTCGCGAGGGAAACAACCCAGATCGTCAGCTAAGGTCCCAAAATCGTGTTAAGTCAGAAAGGTTGTGAGGTTTCATAAACAACTAGGAAGTTGGCTTAGAAGCAGCCATCTTTTAAAGAGTGCGTAATAGCTCACTAGTCAAGAGACCTTGCGCCGACAATGTAACGGGAGTAAAACACGATACCGAAGCTACGGGTACATTTATGTACGTTAGAGGAGCGTTCTTAGGGCAATGAAGCTAGACTGTAAAGACTAGTGGAGCGCTAAGAAGTGAGAATGCCGGTATGAGTAACGATTCGTAGTGAGAATCTACGACGCCTATTGGGGAAGGTTTCCTGGGCAAGGTTCGTCCACCCAGGGTTAGTCAGGACCTAAGGCGAGGCTGAAAAGCGTAGTCGATGGACAACAGGTTAATATTCCTGTACTTTCTTTAATTGTGATGGAGTGACGGAGAAGGATAAGCATACCTATTATTGGATTTAGGGGTAAGTAGTTACTGGTGATTGTAGGCAAATCCGCAATCTATAACCGGGAGCTATGATGCATAGGACAATTGTCTGAATTTGCCAATTCCATGCTTCCTAGAAAAGCTTCTAAACTTAATGTTATTGAAACCTGTACCGAGAACGGACACACGTCCCCAAGATGAGTATTCTAAGGCGAGCGAGAAAACTAGTGTTAAGGAACTCTGCAAAATGACCCCGTAAGTTCGCAAGAAGGGGCGCCTATGGTAACACATAGGCCACAGTAAATTATGAGGGGCAACTGTTTATCAAAAACACAACTCTCTGCTAAACCGCAAGGTGATGTATAGGGGGTGAAGCCTGCCCAGTGCCCGAAGGTTAAGTGGATGCGTTAGCTTATGCGAAGCGTTGAAATGAAGCCCGGGTGAACGGCGGCCGTAACTATAACGGTCCTAAGGTAGCGAAATTCCT
>NZ_SDKL01000124.1:0-2952 GCF_004123125.1 Geobacillus sp. PK12 | reverse complement strand
GGATCAGGTGTTATGGTAAATAATGTTTAGACTCTGTTGAACGCTATCAATACTACATTTCCGATAGCACTCCCCATTTGTGTTTTTGGGGTATGGCTATCTTTTATGTGATTAATTACGTCTTCTACTGAATGATCTGATGTGATAGTTCCATCTTTTTTGTTTTTGTGTACGCCTAGTGCGTCAGTGCTCGTTATTTCTACGCAGTAAAACCAAGTTGTCATTTTTTTCTCCTTTTTTACCCGCCATGAGGTTTTTCATGTGTGGCGTTCGTTGCACAAAACGGGTGTTATGGTAAATCAGGGCTGATACCAGCCCTGTGGTAACGTTCTAATATGCTGATTATTCAGTGCTGTCAGGAGTCCGGAAGATTTGCTTCCACTTACGGCTGTGGGTGCTGGTTGGCGGAGCCTTCTCGTCATCACGGATCGTGCAGTAACGCTCGTACGTTTTGAGGATACGCCCATAAGAATCAACACTGCACTCTTGGAATGAACCGCCGTCGCGGCCAACATACTCGCTAGGACCAACAATTAACGCCATTTTTTTATCCTTAACCAGAGGTCTGGGGCACTATGCCCATAGTGAATATTTGTTCTAAGTCGAACGAATCAAGGCTATGTGTTTAATTTTTAATAGAGAAATAAGTTTCTGTAAGATCATGGAATCGGTGGTTACAAAGTAACCTTACTTTTGGAAGGTTATGGTAAATTAAAGTGACCGGAAGGTATAAAGATACCCGTAGAGATTTGAACTGCTGATTTGTTTATCTTCGGTGACTATTTTTAAAAAATTAAAATTCAGGTGTAAAGGTTTTGGATTGTTTCCTTTTTAATTTAAATTGGTTTTTAATTTTATTTTTTAAATTTATTTAAAATAAATATTATATTGTCATTGTTAACATTACGGCTCTGTGATGTTGTTTTTTATAAATCAATGGAGCATTTAATATGAGTGATTTAATCGTTCAACCTGATTTTTCTGTTAAAGGTAATAATGAAGTCGTTTTTGTTAAAACCTTACCGGGTAATGAAAATGTTGCTCTTGCTGAAGTTTTAAAGAAACAGATTAAAGCGGAAAGTAAGCTCAATGGACTTCTTGCAGCGAAAGCATTGAATAGCTGGTACCGTTCTGGACTTGGCCCTCATCCGGCATCCGGAGGTACTTGGTTCACAAATTCAGTGTTGACCCCATCTGGTTCACCTTCTGGGATTGTTGATAGTATCAAATACAACTATGATCGTGATGGTTATGGTGGTTGGGCTAGTCAGATATCTGTCCGGCTTTATATCTATAACTCAGCAGGTTTTGAGTTAGGGTATGCTGATATTACAGGTTCCGGTAGTGATACCATTGTAGCTTCTGGCGCCAATATCCCTGCTAATTGCAGGCTGGCTCTGGCGATGAAAGTGGGCAATCTTAACGGTGGTATTTTTAATCCTCCATATATTGATGGTTATGATTGCACCGTTTATTACAGCTAAGTAGAATCGTAACCGGTCGCATCGGGTGGCCGGTTACTTATTACTTCTTGAGGTGTAATATGCTGGTATCAGGTATCCGTGGCATTGATTCAATATCCCCTAATCGAGTTAGGGACAGTGATGCAGTATTCTCTGAAATTCTTAATGATTTTAAAGTAAAACCCTCTAGTCAATCAGAAACTGATAATGTTGATAATAAAACATTAAAAAATGATGCTGATTTCCAACCAAAAATAACGACGGGTTTCTTTCCCTCTGGGCAAGCATATACATTTTTTAATGTTGAGGATAACCTTACCGGCAGTGATAAGGCGTATTTAAAGTCTCTGGGCTGGCCGACAGCCGAGTACAGTGATGTGAATGTTCTTGCCAGTAACATAGCTCAGGATCGTGTTGATGGGACGCTTAAGGGCTCTCTGACAAAAGAATATTTATTTGGTGATAGTGAAAAAGGTCTTGCTGGTTTGGTTGAGCGGATGCAAGGAATGAGTTCTGACTTTAGTGAGTTATGTTCAACGCTACTGAAGACGATTAACCAAGGCATACAAAATGTCTGAGTGTAGTTATTGAAAAATAATGCATCATAAATTTATATCATCAATTCTTTAATTGATGATATAAATTAAAAGAAGCCTGAGGGTTTAGGTATTTTTCAGGTAATTATAGATAAATTATCCACAGCGCTTATCGTCAGGAGAACAATGTAATCTCCTGCATTCCCGACAATAGGATTGCGGGGTTTTTTTCCCATTAGGTAATTCTCGGAAACCGAATATTTCTTCGATTTCATTAATATCACGTCCCGCTTCTACTCCACAACATGGACATTTCGCACCCATATCATATGGCATTTAGTCACCTCTTTTATGGTTATGTTCTTTCAAATTAGAGTGTTTTTTGTTCTCTGGTCTTACTCTTTGTCTTATTTTCCAGTGTTGTCTGCTATTGGTTTTGGACCCGATTTAATACCCATGATTACTCTCTCCAGTGATTTTTTTTACGGACTGATAGCTCACATCACATATGGTTACTTCGTATGCAATTTTCAATGAGAGAAGTATGACAAAAAAGATCTTCTTGAGATCCTGTCGTTCCCGCCGTAATCTTCTGTCCTGTAAACGAAAAAACCACCCGGCAAGGTGGTTTTTCGAAGGTTCAGTAAACCGGCAAGTTTCTGAACCGTGGTAACTGGCTTACACAGAGCGCAGATACCAAATACTGTCCTTTCAGTGTAGCCGTAGATAGGCTTCCACTTCAAGAACTCTCTGTATAGCTAGCTATACAAAATCCGCTCTGTGAACCCAGTTACCAATGGCCGCTGCCACTGGCGATAAGTCGTGTCTTTCTGGATTGGGATCAAGAGAATAGTTAACAGAATAGGCGCAGCGGTCGGGTTGAACGGGGAGTTCGTGCATACAGCCCAGCTTGGAGCGAACCACCTAACCAGACCCCAGCATCCGGCGTGGAA
>NZ_SDKL01000123.1:0-1181 GCF_004123125.1 Geobacillus sp. PK12 | reverse complement strand
CTATCGCGCGATCAAGGTGCCCTGCCACGTCATTTCCTTCGAACACGACCTCGTGGCGCCGCCGGCCGCGGGACGGGAGCTGGCCACCGTGATCCCTGGCGCCACACACCACACGATCCCGGGTGGTGGGCATTTCGGCTATCTGGAGAACCCGGAGGCGGTGAACCACGAGTTGCTCGGGTTCTTGCGTTCCGGGTCCGGCGCACGCCTGGGGGAGACCGCATGACCGAGACGACCATGTCACCCGATCTCGCCGTACCCGCGGCGGGCACGACACCCGCGCTGTTCGAGGCGACCGCCGCCTCGGTGCCGGACAGGCCCGCCGTCGCGATGGGCACCACCACCCTGACCTACGCCGAGCTGAACGCGGAAGCCAACCGGCTCGCGCGGCGGCTCGTGGCGCACGGGGTCGGCCCGGAACGGCTGGTCGCGCTGGCCATGCCGCGGTCGATCGAGTTCGTCGTCGCGATGCTGGCCGTGCACAAGGCGGGCGGCGCGTACGTGCCCGTCGATCCGGACTATCCCGAGGAACGACGGCGGCACATGCTGGACGACGCGTCCGCGCACTGTCTGCTGTGCCTGCCTGGACAGGACGTCTCGGGTGCCGGGGACATCATGAGCGTGGTGCGGGAGCCGGGCGCGTCCGAGCCGAACCTGGACGATCAGGACCGGCTCGGCCCCTTGCTCCCCGATCACCCCGCCTACGTCATCTACACCTCGGGCTCGACCGGACGGCCGAAGGGCGTGGTGGTCACCCATCGCGGCATCCCGAACCTGGCCGCGGACTACGTGCGCCGCCAGCGACTGGGGCCGGACGACCGGTTGCTGGCCTTCGCGTCGCCCAGTTTCGACGCCGCCGTCGCCGAGTTCTGGCCGATGTGGGCGGCCGGTGGCTGCCTGGTGCTCGCGCCCGCGCCGGATCTCGTCCCCGGCGAACCGCTCGCCCGGCTGGTCCGGGAGCAGGCCATCTCCCACGTCACGTTGCCGCCGTCCGCCTTGGCGCCGCTGGAGGACGCCGGCGGCCTGCCGCCGGGGGTGACGCTCCTGGTGGCGGGCGAGGCGTGCCCGGCGCCGGTCGCGAAACGCTGGGCGAGCGACCGCGTCATGATCAACGCCTACGGCCCCACCGAGACCACGGTCGCCGTGACCGCGCGCGACCCGCGCACCGGGCACCGCCCCCC
>NZ_SDKL01000122.1:0-1694 GCF_004123125.1 Geobacillus sp. PK12 | reverse complement strand
ACTTACCAACTACTGTGTGATCCACACTCATTGAATCTTCATTTCTTTTGGCCGCCTTATCAAGTAATTTATTAATAGCATTTTGATCATTGTAAGGAAATAAATTTCATACAACAGTGCCTGAAATTGTAAACATTTGCTTAAGTCATTGAGCATTAAGTCTGTTGGCTGTTTTTCCAACACATTTAACACTATATTGATCGCCATTTATAGAGATGATATCTCTATTAAAGATAACTTCTTCATAGGCAAATAACTGATCTAAGCTATCTTTTTGACCATAAATACCACTTAAATTTAAATAGCTATGAATTTGTTCATCACTTTTACCAAAGCGGTTTAGTTTATTTAAGAACTTAAGCAGTTCAAAGTCTTGTAATTTATTGTAAGTAAATAGCCCTAAGTCATTAATTTTTTGCTCAAATGTTATAAACATTTCTTCAAGTGAATCAATTGTTGGGGCATTAATTACTAAATAGAAAACACTTGTTGTAGTTTCAGTTTCTAATTTTGAAAAATCATTGATATTAGCTTGATAATATCTATTTCAAAACTCATTGTTTTTATTTAGTAATTGCTTATTTTTAGATGAGTTATTAATAAATTCTTTGTTTTTGTCATACTTAATTTTTTCATCTAATTTAATAATGGAAATTTTATGTTTAAAGCTGTCTAAGATTCTTGCAAAGTTATCAATTAATCTAATTTGTGTATCAGCATTTTCTTTTCAAATATCCTGTCCATTTATTTGCAAAACCATAAAGTAATTATTGTGTTCAGTTTTGCTAAATAATTTATTGGTAAATATTTTGTTTTTAACAACATCAGATGAAACTAATGATGAATATGGGTTTAAATCAGCACTGTCTCTTTCTTTATTGTTAGATAGCTCCTTTGCAAACTTATGGGGCATTGACTTGAATTTAAACATTCTAATCAAAAGCTCATATATCTTACAATTCTGGCCTGAAGGCAATATAAGTATTAATAAAGTGAAAAACATAATAGCAAATACTATTCACTTATATTGCAATGCAAAAGGCCTAAATGCTAAAAAGGATACTAAAAAAGAGATTAATATAACAATAAAGAATTCAATAACATCTTTTCAAGAGAAAACTCTTGTTATTTTAATTTTCTTATATTTTAGTCTATTAGGTTGTAGCATTTGTTCCTTTTCCTACATTAGGTTGATTTGATTGTTTAGTCACTGTAGCTAAAAGCATTGAGTTTGTGTTTTTGCTTTCTTTGTTGAATATATCAGCAAAGTTTACTCTTGATTGTTTTTCAAGGCTCTCTCAGTACATGTTTAGTTGTTCTTCATGTGATAAGTGGGTAAGGTTGTTTTCTTTTGCAAACTTAGCAACTCTTTCATTATGTTGCTTAATTTGCTCTTGTTGCTTTTGCAACTCTTGTTTTTCTTTTTGCTTATTTTTCTTTTGAGAAACAGTATTTTCTACTGCACTATAAACTGCAGTTTTAGCTTTTTCTCTAACTACTACTTTAGCTATACCTTTTAAGTTAAACTCTTCAGTTTTTATTTTAAATAAGTTAGCTGTAATAGTAGTTCTTAATAAATTTTGTGGTTTAAACACGCTAATAGCACCTGCTAGATTACCATCACTAATAGCTTTTAATTGCTGTTCAGCAATTTTAACTCCTACACGTGCTACTGGTTTAGCAAGTTTTCCAGC
>NZ_SDKL01000121.1:0-1246 GCF_004123125.1 Geobacillus sp. PK12 | reverse complement strand
CGGATCTTCCCCGGCGCCAGCCGGGACGACGAGACGCTGACCCTGCGGGTCCCCAGCGACACCGGGACGAAATCCCTGCGGGCGCTGCTGGACCGGCTCGACGAGTACGCGATCGCCGCCGACGAGTTCTCCGTCCACACCCCTGATCTCGATGACGTTTTCCTCGCCCTGACGGGCCACGACACGGAGGCCGCACTGTGAGCACCACGATCATGAGCACCAGCACCGCCCGCACCGGGACCACGCGGGCGAAGTCCCCTTCCGTGGTGATGTTGCGCCGCAACTTCAAGCACCTCACCCGCAATCCGACCTCGGTGTTCAACGCCGTCCTCATGCCGGTCGTGATGATGCTGATGTTCGTCTACGTGTTCGGAGACGCGTTCAGCGTCGGCGTCGACTACATCGACTACGCGACGCCGGGCTTGATGCTGATGGCCGTCTGCTACGGCCTCGGTGCCACCGCGACGGCGGTCAACTCCGACATGACGAAGGGCATCATCAACCGCTTCAAGGTCATGGACGTCTCCCGCGGCGCGGTGCTGACCGGGCATGTGGTGGCCAGTGTGCTGACCAACCTGGTCGCCATCGTGGCGCTCGTCGGGGTGGCCTTCCTGCTGGGTTTCGCGCCGGCGGCGGGTTTCCTCGACTGGCTCGGCGTGGCCGGGATCGTCGTGCTGCTCGGTTTCGCCGCGGGCTGGCTCACGGTCGCGCTGGGATTGGCGGCGAAGTCCCCGGAAACCGCGGGAATGGCCTCCGTGCCGTTGGTCATGCTGCCGTTCTTCAGCAGCGCGATCGTGCCTGCCGAGAAGATGGGCCCCGGCCTCCGGGAGTTCGCGGAGTACCAGCCCTTCACGCCGATCATCGAGACCCTGCGCGGGCTGCTCAACGGCGCACCCGAGCCCGGCGACGTGATCCCGGCCCTCGGGTGGATCGCCGGGATCGCGCTCGCCGGGTACCAGGGGGCTTCGTCGACGTTCAAGAAGCGAGCGTGACCTCGACCAGCTGTTTCCAATCCGCTTGGGTGCCTTCCCGCGCCGCCTCCGCGAACTTCGCTTCGCCGAGGCGGCGCAGCACTGTCCGCTCGATCCTGGCCACGTCCGGACGGGAACGATCCGGCAGCCCGCGCAGGTCGTCCGCCGCCGCGAGCAGGCGCGCGGCCTGCTCGGGCTCGTCGCGGCGCAGCGCCTGGTCCGCGACCCCGACGATCATGTGGGCGATCAGGGGCACGTGCTGCGCCTCGGCCGCC
>NZ_SDKL01000120.1:0-2301 GCF_004123125.1 Geobacillus sp. PK12 | reverse complement strand
TATAGTCATAAGGAGATTCATCATAACGGTCATTAAATTTATCTATAAAAGTTCCATATGTATCTGAATTTATTGTGAAGTCACGTCTTATCATGTTGTCATGCTCTAAAAATTTTGTCATTTTTTCTAAAAAGTCTTTATGCTCACTTGGTGTTAACTGTACACTACCTTTTAAATAATTTCTAAGCAAGTTATTAAACTCAACAGGTGGAATATATGTATCACTTAATTTCGATCTAAATTTTTCTGATCCAGGTTTTTTAAATAAATCTTCTTTTTGTTCTGGTGGTATAAAAATCATTGGCAAATACTCATCAGTTTTTCAGTTATCATTTTTGTATACATCTGAACTAATTGCTTTGTCTTCATGTGTAACTTTAGCAAAATAGTATTTATTATTCTCTTTTAAAAATGGCTGTGATTCTTTTGAAGTATCTACTAATAAGTGGCCTTTATATTTATTAAATAAGTCTTCCACTTGTTTTCTGCTATCATTATGATTAAATCCTGCTGGTGGCTTAGCATCATCTGTTTTAATAATTGTGGCTGTTGGTTCTAGAATTTTAAACACATTAAAACAAGAAACACTTGCTAATGCTGGTGCTACTGTTGTGCCCAGTAGCAGGGCTATATTTTTTATTCCTTTTTTTATTCTCATAATATTAATTCTAATACAAATATTAGGCAAATAATAGCTATTTTGAAAACAATTTCATATTGTTTTGTAGCATTTACTTAGTTTCCTTCACAAGGTAATTTTATAATTAGAAACTAATTACTATCTAATTATAAAGTAATTATATACTAATTAGAATATAATTAGAAGTTGCCAAAGTCAAATTTAATAGCAAAGTAAACAAATTTTTAACATTATGAATTTTTTTCATATGGCAATTATTAGTACTTAAAACTAAACAAAAAAACTACGGAATTCCATAGAATTTGCTTTATAAATTATTGTATTTAATACCAAAATTAATCTCCTGAATAAATGCTTCTATAGTAGGTTTTCATATCTTCAGTATCAATTAATTTAGTTGATGGCTCAAACTCTCCTAAGCCCTTTCTTGCCTTTTTCCAAGGCTCTTCTAAATGTGTAATAGCTTCTAGTTCATATCCTGATTTATCACCATATGTAGTTCAAACTGCATCAAGCAGTTCTAAAACATTTTTATCTAATTTGCTTTCATCAAAAACTTTTTGCTTAATCTCATTTCAGCCATATTCTTTATAATCATTTCATAATTCAGGAGAAACTGGACTATGTATTCAAGCCTGAAAGGCTGTGTCATTTAATATACCATCATCAAGCAAAGCATAAGCTCAAGCTTCAGCATAATATGTTAGTTTTTGAAGCTTTTTAGGAGTCATACTTTCTTTAGATAAGAACCAATTTGATATATCTTTATAACTATATTTTTTAGCCATTATTATATCTCCTTGAACATATTTATTAACCTAAAAAATTAGGATAAGTATACAAAAAGTAATTAGAATATAATTACTATTTAATTATAAACTAATTAGTTTCTAATTAGATTTGGCTGTGTTTTAAGCAAATATAATAACTTTATAGGTATAAATTACTTTAAATAGCTATATCTTTATTGTGTTAATATAAACTGTTATATGGCTTAGTATATATCTTATTAGTTTACATCCAATTAGCAAACATATAATTAACTTATAATTAGAAAATAATTAGCGACTAATTACACTCTAATTAGATTGTAATTACTATGTAATTAGCTACTAATTAGAGCAAAGAAAAAGCCAGGTTGTTATAACTTGGCTTTTTTAATTTAATTATCTTTGTAAATTCTAATAGGTTTTTGCTTTTTCTTTTGTTTCTTAGTAACACTCTTTCCAGCCTTAAAGCCTTTTTTGTTTAGATAGTTTCTAATACCAAAAACAGTTCCTGATATTAGTCCTAGTGTTGCAATAGCTCCAACAGTTCAACCTGCATAGCTTGCAACTTTGCTAAGAGTACTTCTTATATCTTCACCATTTATATCTTTTCTATGTGGATCTTTTTCCAACTCAGAAATTCATTCAGGATCTTTAGTTGGGTCAAATGAACTGCTAATGTTATTAATAACTGGTAAGAATGCAAAGCCTATAGCATTTTCTTTAGGAATTAGTATGTATATTTTGCTTCTAACTTTATTATCAAGCCCTTTATTAAAGTTTCTGTTCTCTATCTCTTTAATTTTATTAGCTATAGCTTCTTCATATCTTAAGCGTAGTTTCTCATCACTAATACTTGTTGGGATTAATACTTCTTTGCCCAGAATAGTTACT
>NZ_SDKL01000012.1:0-93437 GCF_004123125.1 Geobacillus sp. PK12 | reverse complement strand
TACATTTGAATCAACGACAGTTGGGCAGAAACAAAACAGAAAATGGCGGAATATTGCTTTTGCAGTTTGGCTTGATCTTCTGTAGTAAAATGAAAGTGCTCTTGCATGGGGTGGGGGATCTCTCCTTTCGAATGATGGGTCGCACTTTCATTCTACTGGAGATCCGCCAGCAAGGGCTATTTTTATGCTTGTCTGAGTTTTATCTAGCACCACGGGTTAAATATGTCGGGTATTCAATCAGGAAGAATTCAGACAGTTATGGGACAAAATCAAATATAAAACGGTCTATTCCGTCGATTTTGATAGCGAACAATTGATTCAAAAGTGCGTCGAAAGCATTCAAACGATGCCGCGCATTGAGAAAATTCGCATTTTAAGCCGCAAGGGAAAAGTGGAAATTGACCGCGTGACAGGGGTGCAGGCGCAACGGTAAGCGAAAGTGTCGAAGATTACGTCAGCTTGCACCATACACTTCCAGACGTCATTACCGAACTACAAAACCGCACGAATTTAACGCGGAAGACGATTGTCCGCATCTTAACCCGCTGCAAGCGGCTTGAGGATTTCAAAAACAATCCGCAAAAATTTATCGAAGAAGTGACAAAGATCATCCAGCGTGAAATGAAGCAGCTGTTAAAAGACGGGGGGAAATATTATAAAATCGGCAACGATGCGTATTATGCCGTCGAATTGTTCCAAAACGAGGAATTGCTTGCCTATTTAAACGACAATGCGATTCCGAGCGAAAAATCGCCGTTTGACCATGTCGTCTATGATTCGGATGTGGAAGAGCGTTTTGTCAAACGCTTTGAAAACGATGAAAAATAAAAGTATATGTGAAGATGCCAAGCTGGTTTAAAATTGACACGCCAATTGGCTCCTACAACCCTGACTGGGCACTTGTCATTGAGAAAGACGGAGAAGAAAAGCTGTACTTCGTCCTAGAAACGAAAGGACAGGAATGGGAAGGAGATTTGCGTCCGGGCGAATCGGCAAAAATCGAGTTTGCCCGCAAGCACTTTGAAGCAATCGGCACGGATATTGAATTTGTCGGTCCGGAGAATGATGTGGAGGCGTTTATGCTGCGGGCGGTTAGCCGTTAGTGATACATTTACAGGAGGCTGTCCCAAAAGGTGGTACAATGACCTTTTGAGGCCAGCTTTTTTTATTGAATGCTCTCTCCTCTCTTTTTTCTTTCCAGCATTTGTGGCATACTATAGTCAAAGAGGAGGGGCAATACAATGGTTAAGGTTGAGGTTAAACCCAATGTCCTACAATGGGTGATCAAACGCATGGATAATTTTGATCGGCTGAAGGATCAGTTTCCTAATATTGATAAATGGATCAATCAAGAGAGCCAGCCGACGCTTAAGCAGTTAGAAAAGCTTGCAAAAATGACAGCTGTACCTCTTGGTTATTTTTTTCTCCCTAATCCACCAGAGGAGAAGTTGAGAATTCCTCATTATCGCACGGTGAGAGATGAAGGAGCTGTTCGCCCGAGTCCAAATCTTTTGGAAACGGTTCAAACGATGGAAAGACGGCAACAGTGGATGCGAGATTATTTAATTCAGCTAGGCAATCCGCCTTTAAATTATGTGGGGCGTGCGAACTTGTTAATGGATCCAAAACTCGTTGCACAAGATATGCGAAGGACGTTAAATTTGGAAGATGGATGGGCATCAAAACAATCAACTTGGCAGGAAGCTTTACGCAATCTTATTAGAAAAACTGAAGATATCGGCATTATTGTAGTCATTAATGGAGTAGTTGGCAATAATACACATCGAAAACTGGATGTTGCGGAATTTCGTGGTTTTGTCCTTATTGATGACTATGCCCCTTTAATATTCATAAATGGAAGAGACGGAAAAGCCGCGCAAATGTTTACATTGGCCCACGAACTTGCTCATATTTGGTACGGGGAGAGTGCCGCATTCGATTTGAAAAATCTTCAGCCTGCTGATGCTGAAATTGAAAACGCATGCAACAAAGTAGCCGCTGAGTTTCTTGTTCCTGAAGATGAGTTAATTATTATATGGAAACAGGTTGGTCAATCGGAAGATCGTTTTGAACAGGCGGCTCGCTATTTTAAGGTTAGTGAAATTGTGGCGGCACGTAGAGCTCTAGACTTAAACCTTGTGACAAAAGAGGAGTTTTTTTTATTTTATGAAGATTATATGAAACGGCTTCGACAACAAACGGAACAAACGAAAACAAGCGGAGGCAATTTTTACGCAACTCAAACGATGCGTATCGGCCGTCATTTTGCGGAAGCAGTCATAAGCGCGGCAAAGGAAGGAACGATCCTTTATCGTGAAGCCTATCAATTGACGGGGCTTTCTGGTGACACTTTTGCTAAGTTTGCCGAATATGTCGATACGGGGAGATATATATGAGTTCTAGCCATAAATTTGTAATGGATACGAGCATTTTTATTGAAGCCTATAAAAGGTATTATTCTTTTGATATCGCTCCTTCCTTTTGGGATGCCCTGCTTCAACATGCCGAAAACGGCAACATCATAAGCATTGACCGTGTTAAACAGGAAATTAATAGCTTTCATAAAAATGATGAATTAAGTGAGTGGGCCAACCATTATTTTGCCCGATGGTTCGAGTCAACCGATAAAATTGAAGTTCTTAGAACATATCAGGAAATTATTACTTGGGCTGTTCAGCAGGAGCAATATTTTGAGGCGGCAAAAAGAGAGTTTGCTAGTGCAGCAGATAGTTGGTTAATAGCGTTTGCAAAGACATACAATTTTATTGTAGTAACACATGAACAATTTCATCCTAATTCTAAAAGCAGAATTTTTATTCCTAATGTTTGCCATGCATTCAATGTGCCCTATGTCGATACATTTGACATGTTGCGCCGGTTAAGTATAAAGTTTTGAGCCTATGTCTGTCATTCTCTGGAGTACTAGTCTTTTAACATTTGCGGTGAACGGCCTATTGAATTGAAAGAAGAATTGGGTAAAAGAATATGAGTGATTGGTGTAAATTAGCACATTATTTTAGAATCCTTTTTCAAATTACAAAATAAACACACCTTGGCGACATAGATGGAGCATGGCAGCGACGTCTTTTCCAAGATATCCTTCCATGACCAAGCGAACAGCCATGACGCGTTGGCGCAGGGCAACATTTTGTCGTGCGCGTGCTCTTTCGCTTTCCGGCGCTTTCATGGTTGCCGGGGGACAATCCGGTCCATGAGGCCGCCCGTTCCGGCGTTTCAAAGACGCTCATGTCGGTTCCCATNNTCCAACTCGTCCTTGTCCACGTATCCCTTCTCAAGCAGCCGGGCAAGGATGTCTTTTCCAGAAACGCCGAAGAGATCGGAGAGGACCGAGCCGATTTTGACATTGGAAGACTCGAGCACTTTTTGAATCCGGTTTTTCTCCGAAGTCAGCTGTCCGACCCACTTTTTGCGGAGGCGGGTAAAAATCCCGCAATTCGCGAATATCCGCTGGGGGGACGAAACTTTTTTCAACGAGTTCATGGCGGAGCAGCTTAGCGATCCACTCGGCGTCAGAGACATCGATTTTTCTTCCCGGGACATTTTTGATCCGTTGCGGATTGGCCAGTGTCAAGTCGACATAGCCCTCGAGGAAGGCGAAGACCGGTTTCCAATACACGCCGGTGGATTCCATGGCGACACGGGTGACGCCATGTTCTTCGAGCCACTCCAGCAGGTCGCCAAGTCCCTTCGAGAACGTGGAGAAGGTTTGAATGTCCTTTTGAATGTGTCCATCTTCTTCCCATAGTGCGCAGGCGACGATGGTTTCGGCATGAACATCCAATCCTGCGCAGCGAGGATAGATGACATCCATGATGAAAATCCTCCTTTTCGATGATCGAGTGCGCAAACAGCGAATCCACGGGAGACATGCGGCAGTTTTCCGTTCGTCGTTACCTTTCCTCCGCATCGGGAAAGGGCGGACAATGGGTGGTGCACCCAGTGGATTCGAACGCTTTTCTGTACAGGGTCCAAGCCACCATTAAGTATAACGTCCTATTGAGCTGTTTGCGCCTACTCTTCATTATGGGAAGAAAAAGGGGATTTTCATGCCCGGGTGGAGGGCAAAACGTTGCTCATGGATCTTTTCCGTCTTAAGGCAAATTGTGATCATTCCGTCATAGTAAACTCCCAACTTTATGTCTTTGCCGGGCAGAGGAGTAATGAGTGCATGGTACATGGAAAAAGATGGCTGTGCGGAAGGCGGATACGCACCCCTCCATACAGCCCTTGCTGAAAGCTTCACTGTTTTTGCAAGAAATATTTCTCAATATCATCCAACATCAAATGAGCCGCGAGCACACCGCCAGCCGTGTTCCAAATCGTGTCGCTCACTTTGTACACCTTGCCTTGTTTCGCGACGTTTAAGTTTTGAAAGAGCGGGTCGTTGATCCATTCTTTTTCAAGTTCGCTCGCTTTGCCGTCCCCTGTCTCATATGTAAAGTAGAACAGGATGTCGCCATCCATTGCTGGAATGCGTTCTTTCGTCACGCCGGTTTCCGCAAAGTCGTTTACGTTTTGCGATTCCGGGCGGGCGAAGCCAAGTTGATCCAAAATGACGCCGGAGAACGAGTCTTTATGGTAAATGCGCACGTCGCCGGCCATAAAGCGGACGATCGATACTTTCATCTTCAGCTTGTCGCCGAGTTTTGCTTTTAAGTCTTCAATGCGTTTGTCATATTCAGCAATGATTTGTTTCCCTTTTTCCTCTTGGTTCACAGCTTTCGCATACAGCATAAAGTTGTCTTTCCAGTTGCCGCGCAGCGTTTCTGAGAACACGGTCGGGGCGATTTGGTTCAACTGTTCATAAATTTTTTCATGGCGCAGTTTGTTGCCGATAATCAAATCTGGTTTCAAGGCGGCGATCGCTTCCACGTTCGGCTCTGACTCCAAACCGAGCTCTTTGACGCCTTCCATTTTATCTTTAATATGGTCGTACCACGGATCGCCCGTCCACGATTTGACGGCGCCGACTGGTTTCACGCCTAGCGCGAGCAGCGCTTCCGTTCCTTCGTTCGTTAAAATGACGACTCGTTTTGGCGTTCCTTTGATTTCGGCCGTGCCCATGGCGTGTTCGACCGTGTAGCTCACTTCCGCTTTCGCCCCATTGTTTTCCGCTGGTTTGGCTGTTTTTTCTTCCTGCTTTCCGCCGCAGCCGGCAAGAAGCAGGAGGGAAAGGATGAAGGCGGAAAGAAGGGTGAGATGCCTTGATTTCATTAGCTAATCCCCCTTTGAATTTGATAATGAATTTCATTTACGTTGATATAATAAATAAAATTGAGAATCATTGTCAACTATAAATGAAAAAATGATAAAAAAATCATAAGAAAATGCGAAAAAACATTGACGATGAGAGTCATTATCAAATAGACTTGACGATAGAGATATAGAGAATGAAGCAAGGGAGATCTCAGAGATGCTGTCGACAAACCGTCAAAAAATGGTTGGCCTCATCGGTTTGCTGATTGTGCTGCTTGCCGCCATGTGGATGAGCATCGTTTGTGGATATACCGACACGAGTTGGCGGCAGGCGATGGCGGCTCTTATCGACAATAACGGATCGAACGCCCATTTAGTCGTGGCGACGGTTCGGCTGCCGCGAGCGTTGATTGCGGCAGTCGTTGGCGCAAGCCTAGCGATGGCTGGGGCGCTCATGCAAGCGCTGACGCGAAACCCGCTCGCTTCGCCAGGCATTTTCGGCATTAACGCCGGGGCCGGTTTTTTCATTGTTGTGATGGTCACCTTTTTTTCCATTTCTTCATTGCAAATGTTGTCATGGATCGCGTTTATTGGGGCGGCGGCCGCGGCGGCGATCGTGTTTGTGATCAGCGCCGCAGGGAAAGACGGGCTGACACCGCTGAAGATGACGCTTGCCGGCACGGCGGTCGCGGCTTTATTTGCCTCGCTGACGCAAGGAATGCTGGCGATGAATGAAAAAGCGCTTGAAGAAGTGCTCTTTTGGCTGGCCGGGTCGGTCGCTGGCCGGAAGCTCGAGTTGTTGACGGCCGTTTTTCCGTATTTGGCGGCCGCCTGGGCTGGGGCCATGCTGCTGGCGCGCCATGTCAACATCTTAATGATGGGAGACGATGTAGCGAAAGGACTCGGACAGCGAACGAATTTGATCAAGGCTGCCGCCGTTCTGTTAGTCGTGCTGCTGGCTGGCGGATCGGTCGCCGTCGCCGGTCCGATCGGCTTTATCGGTATCATGGTGCCGCATATGGCGCGGGCGTTGGCCGGCGTCGACCACCGCTGGCTGCTCCCGTATTGCGCCTTGCTCGGCGGGATTTTGCTTCTTATGGCCGATATTGGGGCGCGCTACGTTCTGATGCCGCGCGAAGTGCCGGTCGGCATCGTCACCGCCTTGCTCGGCGTTCCATTTTTCATCTACATTGCCCGCAGGGGGATCGCCGCAAAATGAAAAAATACATCACGGTCCGAATGGGAAAACACATCTCGTTTTTCTATGACAAAAAAGCTGTTGCGGTGCTCGCCGCGCTCATAGCAGCGGCCGTCTTCCTTTTCGTTATCAGCATTGGCAGCGGCGAAATGCGCATGTCCCCGCTTGAGGCCGCTGCCGCGCTGTTCGGATACGGAGAGGAAATTCATCAGACGGTGATTGTGACGTTCCGCCTGCCGCGCGTATTGGTTGCCTGGATGGCGGGGATGGCGCTGGCTGTCGCCGGCGCGGTTTTGCAAGGAATGGTGCGCAATCCGCTCGCTTCACCGGATGTGCTCGGCATCACCGGCGGAGCGGTGGCCGCGGTTGTTGGCTTTTTGGCGCTGTTTAGCGATGAAAACAACTCTCTCACCGTCAGCATCCACTGGCTGCCGCTTGCCGCCTTTCTCGGCGCTACGGCCGCTGCTTGGCTCGTATATATGCTGGCGTGGAAAAACGGCCTCGCCCCGCTTCGGCTCGTGCTTGTCGGCATCGGCGTTTCTGCGCTCATGCAGGCGTTGACGACACTGTTGATGATCACAGGACCCATCTATCGGGCGAGCCAGGCAAACGTGTGGATTACGGGCAGTGTGTATGGTGCTTCTTGGCAACACGTTTCGCTCATGGCGCCATGGGTCATCGGACTGCTCCTTGTGGCGATGTTGGCCGCGCGGCATGTCAATGTGCAGGAGCTGGGCGATGAGCTGGCGATTGGGCTTGGCGGGGCGGTCGAACGGCAACGGCTAGGACTTGTTTTGCTTAGCACCGCGCTCACCGGCGGCGCGGTCGCTTTCGCCGGCGGCATCGGCTTTGTCGGGCTGATGGCGCCGCATATGGCGCGCCGCCTTGTCGGTTCGGCGTTTGGCGCGCTTCTTCCGACCGCTGCGCTGTTAGGCGGTGTGTTCGTCATGGGGGCGGATTTGGCTGGGCGGCTGCTTTTGGCGCCGACGGAAATTCCGGCCGGAGTGTTTACCGCGGCGATTGGAGCACCGTATTTCATTTATTTATTGTACCGAAGTCGGAAATTATAAGGAGGGATGCGCATGCATGGGTTGCAGGCGAAAGAGTTGACGCTATCCTATGGCGAGGCGATCGTGATTGACCGTTTAGACTTGACGATTCCGAAAGGAAAAATCACGGTGTTCATCGGCGCGAACGGCTGCGGCAAGTCGACGTTGCTGCGCGCCTTGGCCCGGCTGCTAAAACCAACAAGCGGCGCTGTGCTGCTGGATGGAAAAGAAATCGCCAAACAGCCGACAAAAGAAATCGCCCGCCGGCTCGCCATTTTGCCGCAGTCACCTGTCGCTCCGGAAGGACTGACCGTTTTGCAACTTGTGAAGCAAGGGCGCTACCCGTATCAAACGTGGTTCAAGCAATGGAGTGACGAAGATGAGCGCGCCGTTGCGCGCTCCTTGGCGGCCACAGGGCTGAAAGAGCTTGCCGAGCGGCCGGTTGATTCGCTGTCCGGTGGCCAGCGCCAACGCGCATGGATTGCCATGACGCTGGCGCAAGAAACAGACATCATCTTGCTTGACGAGCCGACGACGTATTTGGATCTCGCGCATCAAATTGACATTTTAGATTTATTGTTTGAGCTGAATGAAAAAGAACGGCGGACGATCGTCATGGTGCTTCACGATTTAAATTTGGCGTGCCGCTATGCGCATCATCTCGTCGCCATTCGCAACAAAACGGTGTACGCCGAAGGGAAGCCGGAGGATGTCATTTCCCGCCAGCTCGTGAAAGATGTGTTCCAAATGGATTGCCAAATCACGTATGATCCGCTCTTTGGCACTCCGCTTTGCATTCCGTACGGCAAAGGGCGGCGCATCCTACAGAAAGAAGGCGTATCGTGATGAGGTTAAGTGAAGAAGAAGTGAAAGCGTTGGAAACGTACCGTTTTTCGAGCGAAGCTGCTGATGTCTCGTCATCGATGTTGTTGGCCTGGCTGCTGAATGATGACGGGCAGCTCGCGAAGTATGTGGCGCACGTCCACGCCGAGATGGGGGCGGCAAACGACGCGGTTGCCGCTTCGATGCTCGTCAAGCGCCTAAGCTTTTTGGCGCCGATGGCCTTATACGCCATGTCGGTGTGGAACAAGCGGCTTGTGCTCGATCCTGAGCGAATTTGGCTTGATACGGACGGCGAAGGGGAAATGTGGATGCCGCGCTTTCGCCTTGCGTCGCCGGAAGCGGAGATGTGCGGCATTGAGCGCAGCCGCTGGCGCGAGCAAGCCGTTCGCGACGTGTTCGCCGGCTTGTTCGCTCCGCTCATCGCTCGGTTGCGGCGTCTGACGCGCGTATCGCCGCTCGTCTTATGGGAAAATGTCGCGATTTACGTGTATTGGGTATATGAACGTTGGCTTGAGGATGAGTCGCTTGCCCCGGTCGCCGACCGGCTGCGCGATGATTTTTATTTCCTTGTTTATGACGCAGACGGCCGCCTGTTTGGCCAAAAAGACAATCCGCTCCGTCGCTTTTGGAAAGGCGCGAGCGGCATGCAGCGGACGACGTGCTGCCTGTACGTGAAAACAAATGGGGGAACGTGCTGTCAAACGTGTCCCATTCGCGCCCGCCAACGGCAAACCGGGTGACCGGAAGGCCGCCGGCGGGCAGTTCCATATTTTTGACAAAATGTTTGCGAAATTTGTTGATTTTTGTCGTGATTTTCGTGAAAATGGAAGTGTGGACATCGCTTATTTTGGTGAAACGGCGAGGTAGCTTGCATGGACAAATATACGGCCTTTTTTCATCACTTCACAGAAGCAGTGGTCATCTTGAATTTGCAAGGCGTGATCATTTACAACAATCCGGCTTTTGCCGGCTTGGCGCTGAGTGAAGAAGAACAGAGGACGCTGTCCGTCGAAGGACGGGCGTTGGTTGAACGGGTGAAACAGCGCCCGGCTGCCTTTCGCTGGGAGTTGCTTGACGGCTTATTGGTTGCGGGCGTGTCGCCGATCATCGGTGAAAACGGACAGACGGCCGCCGTCTTATGCGTTCTTCGCCGCCAAGCGGAGGAGCGCGGCCTGCAAGCGCGGCTTGCCGAAGCGGAACGGCGTCTGCAGCTGATTGTTGAGCATTCGAACGATTACGTGTTGATTTTTTCTCCTAATCGTGAATTGTCATACATTCCGCCGTCATGGAAGCGAAAAACAAACAAGCGTCTTCCAGTGTCATACGAAGAGGTGCTGACATTTGTCCACCCTGATGACGCCCCGGTCGTGGCACAAAAATTGGCTGAGCTGTACGATACATACGAGACGCAATCCGCCGAATTTCGCAAGCAAGGCGAGAAAGGCGAATGGGTTTGGATGGAGGCGCAAGGGAAGGCGATCATCGATGAAGCGGGGACGCTCGATTGCGTCATTGTGACCGTGAAAAACATCAGCGAGCGGAAGCGGTACGAAGAAAAGCTGCGCCAACTTGCCTATTTCGATTCGCTCACGGGCATCGCCAACCGCAGCTATTTCGAGCGGCATATTCATGAGCTGATCGCGAGTCAGACGCCGTTTGCTCTTTGTTATTTGGATTTTGACAAATTCAAATGGATCAACGATCATTTTTCCCATCAAGCCGGCGATTACTTTTTGCGCGAGGCGGTCAAGCGCGTCGAGCGGGCGTTGCGTCCCGGCGACTTTTTTGCCCGCATCGGCGGTGATGAGTTTGTTCTCTTGTTGCCGAACATCACGAAAACGGAGATGACCGCCTTGGCGGAGCGGCTTGTCAGTTCGTTTCACGAGCCGTTTTATTACGAAAAACAGCTCATCCAATCGACCTTATCGATCGGCATCGCTTTTTTCCCGAAAGACAGCGATCGGATCGAGCAAGTGATGAAATACGCTGATCAAGCGCTGTACGAAGTGAAAGAGCGGGGGCGGAACGGCTATGCCTTTTACCGCCCGACCGAGCATCGGCAGGCGGTGATTGAGCAAGATTTGCCGTTTGCTATTATGCGCGGGCAGTTGTATTTATGCTATCAGCCGAAAGTGCAGCTCGCGAAAGGAAAGGCGATGGGGGTTGAGGCGCTGTTGCGCTGGCGCCACCCGGCGCTTGGCGACATTCCGCCGCTCGATTTCATTCCGTTGGCGGAGGAAAGCGGGTTTATTTTTGAAATTACATTATGGGTGTTGGAACTGGCGTGCCGCCAAGTGAAAGAATGGGAAAGAAAATTTCCCGGACTGAAGTTAGCGGTTAATTTATCGCCGTTTTTGCTCAACCGCCCCGAACTTGTCGAGCATGTGAAGCGCATTTTGCGCGAGACGGGGCTTGCGCCTAACCGGCTCATTTTGGAAGTGACGGAGAGTGGATTGATGGAAAACATTGAGACCGGCAGGCACATTTTAACCGAACTGCAGCGACTTGGCGTACAGGCGGCGATCGATGACTTTGGAACCGGTTTTTCATCATTGGCTTACATCCGCAATTTGCCGGTGTCGCTGTTGAAAATCGACCGCAGTTTTATTCAAGGCATTGCGGAAAACTCGAAAGATGCCACGATTGTCGATACGATCATTCATTTAGCCAAAAGTTTGGATATTGAAGTGTTGGCGGAGGGAGTCGAGACGGAGTCACAAGTGGCGCTTCTTTCGCAAATGCATTGCGACTATGCGCAAGGATTTTATTTCAGCCGTTCGCTTGAAGCGGAAAAGCTGCAACAATGGCTGGAAGAACACAACCGCAACGCTTGCGGCGAACCGCCGGCGTAGCCGATCTTTTCCGTTCATTCTTTTCCTCGTTTTGCCGCACACTAACATTGAGCATGGGCAAAGAGGAGGAAACGAAGATGGAATTTGCGCCAAGAAGCGTTGTGATCGAGGAGTTCATCGACACGCTCGAGCCGATGATGGAAGCCTATGGACTCGACCAAGTCGGCATTTTTGAAGAGCATGGTGAAGGCAATCGCTATTATGTCGGCTATACGATCAACAAAGACGATGAGATGATCACCATTCACATGCCGTTTGTAAAAAACGAACGCGGTGAACTGGCGCTTGAGAAGCAGGAATGGACCGTTCGAAAAGACGGTCGGGAGAAAAAAGGCTTTCATTCGCTGCAAGAGGCGATAGAAGAAGTGATTCATTCATGACAAGCGGCCGGGCTCGGCCGCTTTTTCGCCATCGAAAGGG
This sequence comes from Geobacillus sp. PK12, assembly GCF_004123125.1. NCBI lineage: Bacteria > Bacillati > Bacillota > Bacilli > Caryophanales > Anoxybacillaceae > Geobacillus > Geobacillus sp. PK12. The sequence goes on along the minus strand of NZ_SDKL01000012.1, from coordinate 81,858 downwards.
AGAGGAGCATGATTGCGGAACTTCACATAACAGACGACGAAACGGCTGCTGCGGTGCTGCACCTACAACGGCGCGCGTATACGATCGAGGCGCAGCTCATCGGCAGCAAGGCGCTCCCGCCGCTTCGCGATACGATCGCTTCTCTGCAACGATGCGGCGAGCGCTTTTTCGGCTATTGTCAAGGCGGGCGGCTCGTTGGGGCGATCGCCTATGAGCGAAGCGGCCCGACGCTTCACCTTTGCCGGCTGATGGTCGATCCAGATTGTTTCCGCCAAGGGATCGCCAGTGCGTTGCTTGCCTTTGTCATCAAGCAAGAGCCATCGGCATGCGAAATGGTTGTAACGACCGGCAGCGGCAACACGCCGGCCATTCGTTTTTACAAACGTCATGGGTTTCAAGTGATTGAGGAGAGGGAGACGCCGGAAGGAATCAGACTGACAAAGCTTGTGAAAAGGAATATCAAAAGCTGAACATTACTTGTGTCGAGGCGCTAGGTCCGGCGGCCGCGTTGCCAACGGCATTCAAGCGGCAGTGGAAACGGACAATAGCGAATCGGCTGCACTTCGTCTGTAGTAGATTGATAGAGGGGAGACGTACGGAAGGATATGACGACAACATTGTATTTAACAAGACATGGGGAAACAAAGTGGAACGTCGAAAAGCGGATGCAAGGCTGGCAAGACTCGCCGCTCACGGAAAAAGGGCGGCAAGACGCCATGCGGCTTGGAAAGCGGCTTGAAGCGGTGGAATTGGCTGCGATTTACACAAGCACAAGCGGCCGGGCGCTTGAGACGGCGGAGATTGTCCGCGGCGGGCGGCTCATTCCGATCTATCAAGACGAGCGGCTGCGCGAGATTCATCTTGGCGATTGGGAAGGAAAGACGCATGACGAGATTCGGCAAATGGATTCGGTTGCGTTCGACCATTTTTGGAACGCGCCCCACCTGTACGCTCCAAAGCGTGGCGAGCGGTTTTGCGACGTGCAGCAGCGGGCGCTTGAAGCGGTGCGGCGCATCATCGAGCGGCACGAGGGAGAAACGGTGTTAATCGTCACTCACGGCGTCGTGCTGAAAACGCTCGTGGCGGCGTTCAAAGGCGCGCCGCTTGACCAGCTTTGGGCGCCGCCGTATATGTACGGCACGAGCGTGACGATTGTGGAGGTGAATGCGGACGTGTTTCGCCTGGTTGTGGAAGGCGATGTTTCCCATCTAGAAGAAGTCAAGGAAGTATAGATAGGGAAGAAGGATGGAGAATTGGAGGCGGCGCTGTTTCTTCGGTTCATCGCCATAATATGCGCTTGGCCAATCGGATCGGTTTCTTGCGCCATCATGCAACCTCATTCATGATTCAAGAAATGGATGAAAGACATGAGTGGGCGCCTTCCAGTACAACGTTTGGTGAAGAACTGCTTTTTCTTATCAAGTCTAGTTGTCCAAAAAAACAGCCCCGTTTCCCTCGATCGGGAAGCGGGGCTGCGCCGTTTATACGAGCCCGAGCCATCTCGCCAGCTGTGCGGTCGTAAAGGTGACCGCAATGGCAATCGCTGTCGGCAAGGCAAAGGCGACGAACGTCCATTTCGCGCTTTTCGTTTCTTTGTAAATGTTGACGAGCGTCGTGCCGCATGGGTAGTGAAGCAGGGAAAACAGCATCATATTGAGGGCGGTGAGCCACGTCCAGCCGTGGTCGAGCAAAAGTTGTTTAAGAGAATGCAGACCATCGGCTTCAATGAGCGCCCCTGCGGATAAATAGCCCATCAGCAAAATCGGCACGACAATTTCATTGGCTGGCAAGCCTAAAATGAACGCCATCAAAATGTAGCCATCCAATCCCAATGCTTTGGCAAATGGGTCAAGCCAGTGGGCGAAAGCGGCCAGCGCGGTTGTGTCGCCGATATGAAGATTGGCGAGAATCCATGTGATTACGCCGGCTGGCGCCGCAACGGTGACCGCCCGTTTCAGCACATAGAGTGATTTGTCGAGGGTGGCCCGGATGATCGTCTCCATGATTTTCGGGCGTCGGTACGGCGGCAGCTCCAGCGTGTAATGGGTCGGAATGCCGCGCAAGGCCGTCTTGGATAAGACCCATGAAACGGTCAACGTGACGACGATGCCAAACAACACCATGGCGACGACCACACCTGCTGTCACGAACGTGTTCCATCCGCCTGTATAGCCGGCTGCCATAAATAAGGAGGAAAGCAGGATCAGCGTTGGCCAACGTCCATTGCAGGGGACGAAGTTGTTGGTCAAAATGGCCAGCATTCGTTCGCGCGGTGATTCGATAATGCGCGTCGACATGATGGCCGCCGCGTTGCAGCCGAAGCCCATGGCCATCGTCAGTGATTGTTTGCCATGCGCTCCCGCTTTTTGAAACAAGCGATCCATGTTAAAGGCGACACGCGGCAAGTAGCCATAATTTTCGAGCAACGCGAATACGGGAAAGAAAATCGCCATCGGCGGCAGCATCACGCTGACGACCCAAGCCGTGCCGCGGTATAGGCCAAGTACAATGAGGCCGTGCAACCAGTCGGGGGCGTGAATCGCTTGAAAGGCCATGGTGAGATACGTTTCGATCGTTCCGAACAAGCGGGCGAGCGAATCGGAAAATACGTTGGCGCCGGCGATCGTCATGTAAAGGACAGCGGCGAGAAGCGCCAGCATAATTGGAAATCCCCACCGCTTCGACGTGACGATCCGGTCAATTTGTTCCGTTCGATCGCGTTTTGCGACCGCTGTATGCGTGACACATTCTTGAGAAAGCGCAGCTGACGTTTGGAAAATGGCAGAAACGATCTGTTCACGCGTGTCAGCCGGTGCTAATGACTTGGCTTCGTTCATTAGCTGGTCAAACTGATTTGACAGATCCGCAGCAGGCATACGCGTTCCCCTCCTTGATCAATGGTTGCGGCGGTTGTTTCAGCGCTTGAAGCAGCGATGTATCGCCGTCAAGGAGACGAAGAGCGATCCAGCGAGCAGGATACGTGTCTCCCATTACGTCTTTCACGAGTGGAAGAAGTTTGGCAATGCCTCGTTCGATTTCCGGGCTGTACCGGATGGAAAGCGGGTTGGTGTTGATGCGGCCATGCGCCATGGCATCCACTGTATCAAGCAGTGCATCGATTCCTTCCCGGTTGCGGGCCGAGATCGGCACGACCGGCACGCCGAGTTTGGCGGCTAATTTTTTTGTATTGATATGAATGCCTTTCTTTTTCGCTTCATCCATCAAATTGATAGCGATAATGACGCGGTCGGTCATTTCCAATACTTGAAGCGCTAGATTCAAGTTGCGTTCTAATGCCGTAGCGTCGACTACAACGATCGTAACGTCAGGACGTTGAAACAGGAGAAAATCGCGCGCCACCTCTTCATCGGCTGAATTGGAATAGAGCGAATACGTTCCCGGCAAGTCGACGATCCGGTACAATGTGCCGCGGTGGTGGCATTCTCCTTCGGCATGAGTGACCGTTTTCCCGGGCCAGTTGCCGGTATGTTGGCGCAGGCCCGTTAAGACGTTGAACAACGTGCTTTTGCCGGTGTTCGGATTTCCCATTAAGGCAATCGTATACGTCATATCAGTCATGGTCGATCTTCTCCCCGTAAATATAGTCGCTTTCTTCTTTCCTTAATGCGATCGTCGTTCCACAAACGCGATAGGCGGTCGGGTCGCCAAGCGGGCTTCTTTGTCCAACCTTCACTTCCCCGCCGGGTACAAATCCCAAATCAAGCAACCGCCTTTTTAACATAGGATCAGGAACATCAACCTTTTCGATGCGAAATCGATCGCCCGGTTTCATATCGGAGAGGCGGCAACGTTTTCCTTGTGCCATAAAAGTTTCCCTCCGGTTAATATTTTTTACTAAAGATATTTTTTTTGCTTAGACCAACTTTTGAATTTATCATATTCCAGTTGCCTCGCTGTTGTCAACAAATTTGTTTCATCTTTTTCTGACAGAGTTGTCGAACCAACAACTATTCAAAACAGTAGGAAATCATGTTATCATATGAATAGTCTGAACAAATTATCGGCAGAAAGGCGGTGACGGCGTCCATTGACGCACGATGAAATGAAAGCGATTACGGAAGGGACGATTCTTTGGCAGCCGACGGAGGAACAAATCAAGAGCTCCAACCTTCATCGATATATGGATTGGTTGAGAGAACATAAAGGGCTCTCCTTCTCTTCATACCGCGAGCTGTGGACATGGTCGGTCGACGAGCTTGAGTCATTTTGGGAAACGGTTTGGGAATATTGTGGTGTTCAGGCGGCAACGCCGTATGAGTGTGTGCTGCGGGAGCGGAAGATGCCAGGGGCGGAGTGGTTTCCAGGCGCTAGGCTCAACTATGCGAAACATATTTTCCGGCATGCGCGCGCCGACCGCCCGGCCATCATTTTCCGCTCGGAACGCGTGCCGTACCGGGAAGTGTCATGGCAGGAGCTCGGCGAAAAAACGGCGGCGATCGCCAAAGCATTGCGAGCGATGGGAGTGAAGCGCGGCGACCGCGTCGTCGCTTATATGCCGAATATCCCCGAGACGGTGATGGCGTTTTTGGCGTGCGCCTCGATCGGCGCCATTTGGTCAAGCTGCTCGCCGGATTTTGGCGCTGGCAGCGTCATTGACCGGTTCGCGCAAATCGAGCCGACTGTCTTGTTTGCCGTCGACGGCTGCCAATACAACGGCAAAGAATTTGACAAAATGCCGGTTGTATCCGAATTGCGCGCCAAATTGCCGTCATTGAAAAAGACGGTGCTGCTTCCGTATTGGCGCGGGCAGATGGAAGCACCGGATGAGGGCGTCGTGCTGTGGGATGATGTCGTGGCGGACAAGGCGGAGCTCGTCTATGAAGACGTTCCGTTTGACCATCCGCTTTGGATTTTGTATTCTTCGGGAACGACCGGTTTGCCGAAGCCGATCGTCCAGGGGCATGGCGGCATTTTGCTTGAACATTTGAAAGCATTGACGATTTCCGAAAACTTGACGAAAGACAGCACGTTTTTCTGGTTTACGACGACTGGATGGATGATGTGGAACTTTTTGATCGGCGGACTGCTGGCCGGGTCGACCATCGTGCTCTATGACGGCAGCCCGACGTATCCAGATGGCAACGTCTTATGGGATTTGGCCGAAAAGGCGGGCATCACCCATTTTGGCACAAGCGCGGCGTTTATCAACATCTGCATGAAGCTCGGCCTGAAGCCAAAAGAGCAATATGACTTGTCAAAGCTCGAGGCCGTGCTCTCGACCGGTTCGCCGCTGACGGTCGAAGGGTTCGCATGGGTGTATGAAAACGTCAAGGACGATATTTGTCTAGCGTCATGCAGCGGGGGAACGGATGTGTGCACCGCGTTTGTCGTCGGCTCCCCCATTTTGCCGGTGCGCGCCGGCGTCCTCTCGTGCCGCGCGTTGGGCGCCGATGTGCAGGCGTTTGACGAAAACGGTCGGCCGCTTGTCAATGAAGTTGGCGAACTTGTCATCACAAAACCAATGCCATCGATGCCGCTCTTTTTCTGGAACGACCCGGACGGCGAACGGTATCGGAACAGCTATTTTGACACGTACCCGGGCGTCTGGAAGCACGGCGACTGGATTAAAATTGACGAACAAGGGGGATGCGTCATTTACGGACGCTCCGACTCGACGATCAACCGAGCCGGCGTCCGCATGGGTACGAGCGAAATTTACCGCGCGGTCGAAGCGGTCGACGGGGTGTTCGAAAGCCTCATTGTCGATTTGGAAATGATGGGCAAGCAGTCGTTTATGCCGCTGTTTGTCGTCCTCAAGCCGGGCGTGGCGCTCGATGACGAGCTGAAAGAACGCATCCGCCAATCGATTCGGCAACACGTCTCGCCGCGCTTTGTTCCAGATGAAATTTACGAGGTGAAGCAAATTCCGAAAACGCTAAACGGAAAGAAAATGGAGATTCCGATCCGGAAACTGCTCTTAGGCTTCCCGCTCGAAAAGGCAGTCAACCCGGGCTCAATGGCCAATCCAGAGGCGCTCGACTTTTTCCTCGAGCTGGCGAAGACGCTGGCGGCGAAGACGCAGATAAGCTGAAGTCCTTTTCTTGAAACGTGCGAAAGGTTGTTATTAAGTGACGGCGCTTAATAACAACCTTTCTATGTATTAGTGAATTATAAGTAGAGGAGTCGGGGGCATGGAAGAAAGCAAGCGGACTAGGCTAGTTTGGAAATCCATCGGTGATTGAGGAGCGAACGACGGTGAAAGAGATGCTGGGCTGATGAGACGAGACCGTGTCCGTTTTCATGATGAGAAAGTCCGGAAGATCCGTTTAGGAGAACCTTCCGGGCTTCATTTGCGGCGACGATGATTCGGAGTTTTAGTATGACGTAAGCAGGGGGATGTTGTTTGATGATGGCTATGTTCACACAGGATATGGAACAAGCGTTAAACGTCGAAGAGATCAACGAAATGGAGCGGACTGACGTCTAGTACATATTGAGCGCCGTTTTGCCCCGCTTGATCTCCTTTTTGTTTTCAAACAGCTCTTCGACCAAAATGTTTTGGCCGTTGGCGACATCGGTGAGCCGTTTGTCCATGTCGGCCACTTGCTGGCTTAATTGGCTGAGTTGTTCATTCGTTTGCTGCACTTGTTTGGCGAGCTGGTCGACTTGCTCATGAGTTTGCTGTACTTGGTGGTTCAGCTGCTGCACTTGGCTGTTAAGGTGTTGGACTTGTTGGCCCAGTTGCTGCACTTGCTCGTTTGTTTGTTGCACCTGTTGACCGAGCTGCTGCACTTGCTCGTTTGTTTGTTGCACCTGTTGGCCCAGTTGCTGCACTTGTCCGTTCGTTTGTTGCAGCTGCTCGGCAAGTTCTTTAATGGCTTGCCAAATCATTTCATTTGTAATATCCCCCATTCGACAATCTCCTTTCTCGTTCGATTCTCTCTCTATTATACATGACGAAAGATGGGAACGATAGAGAAAAGATGGCGAAATGTTTTTCTTTGCGGCGCGCCCCCTCGATGTGATATAACAAAAGAATGTCAACAGTACACTATTGGAGGATGGGCACTGTGATCCGTGTCAGCCATTTGCATAAATCGTTCCGCGTCCATCGCCGCGATGCGGGATGGCTTGAGGCGGTGCGTCATTTATGGCGGCGCGACTATCGCGTCATTGAGGCGGTGAAGGACGTTTCGTTTACGATTGAGAAAGGGGAAATCGTCGGCTTTTTAGGGCCAAACGGGGCGGGGAAAACGACGACGATGAAAATGTTGGCCGGCCTCTTGCATCCGACGTCAGGGGAGATCACGGTCGGCGGGTTTGTGCCGTTTGAGCAAAAGCCGGAGTTTAAAAAAATGATGAGCTTGGTGATGGGGCAAAAAAGCCAGCTCATTTGGGACATTCCGCCAATGGAGACGTTTTTGGTCAATAAAGCGATTTATGACATCGACGATCGGTCGTTCCGCCAGACGCTCGAGGAATTGACGGAACTGCTCGACTTGGCGCCGCTTCTTGACAAGCCGACGCGCAGTCTGTCGCTTGGCCAGCGGATGCGCTGCGAGCTGGCGGCGGCGCTGTTGCATCGGCCGCACGTGCTGTTTTTGGATGAGCCGACGATCGGGCTTGACGTCCATACGCAGGAAAACGTGCGTCGCTTTATCGTGGACTACAATCGGGAGCACGAGACGACGATTTTGTTGACGTCGCATTACATGGGGGATGTCGCGGCGCTTTGCGACCGGGTGATGATCATTAACTACGGGCGATTGATTTACGACGGGGATTTGTCGGTGCTGACGGAGAAGCTGGCGCCGTACAAGCGGCTCGAGGTTCGGTTTTCTCGGCTGCCAAATGTCGATTGGAGCGAGTACGGCGAAGTGGCGGAAATCGAAGAAGGGACGATTGTGCTCAGGGTGGCGCGCGAGACGGCGGCGGAGACAGCAGCGCGGTTGTTGGAACGATTTGACGTCCGCGATATCAACATCGAAGACCCGCCGCTTGAGGAAGTGATTGCGCGCGCGTTTTGGGAGGAACACGTATGATTCGCAAATATATCGCCCTATTGCGGATGAAATACATCGAAATGCTTGCGTATCGGCTTGCGACGTTCGTCTGGATGACGGGCGCCATCACGCAGCCGCTCATTACGATGTTTGTCTGGATGAACATTCATCCGGAAGAGAGCGAGTCGTTTCTGTTCTATTTTATGGCGGTCATTTTTGTCGAGCGGATGACGAGCGCGTGGGATGTATGGGAGCTCGACCGTGAAATTCGCGAAGGGACGTTTTCGAATTTGCTGCTTAGGCCGGTTCATCCGATCCATTGGGCGATTGCGGAAAACATCGTTTACAAATGGCTGTTTGCCGTCATTTTAGCGCCGGTTTGGCTGGTGGGGGCGGTGTTTTGGCCGCCGCTTCGCCCGCATATGACGGCAGGGCAAGCGGTGCTGTTTTTGGCGGCGGTCGTATTGGGTGCGGCGCTTCGGTTTTTGTTGAGCTACTCGTGCGGGCTGCTCGCGTTTTGGGTCACAAAGGTGGCGGCGGTGTACGGCGTGATCGATGTCATTTCGTTGTTTTTATCGGGCAGAATTGCGCCGCTTGAAATGCTGCCGCCGGCGCTTCGCGAATGGAGCGAATGGCTGCCGTTCCGCTATATGATCAGTTTTCCGATTGAAATCGCCACCGGGGCGGTGGATGGAGGAGAGTTGGCGCGCGGCTTTGCGGTGGCGGCCGGGTGGATGGCCGTGTTTGTCGCGGGGGTGCAGTGGCTTTGGAAAGCAGGAATGCGAAAAAACCAGGCGGTAGGTGGATGAACATGCGGCGATACGGGCGGGTGTTCCGCGAGTTTTTCCGCGCTTGTTTGGTCGAGGAAATGGAATACCGGAGCGAATTTTTCGGCAATTTTATCGCCAGCTTTTTTGGCCTCGGCATCGCCCTGCTTACGATCCATATCTTTTTTTATCAGACGGACCGGTTAGGCGGCTGGACGTATGGGGAAGTGCTTGTGCTGCTCGGCGTTTTTAATACGCTGCGCGGATGGATCGATTTCGCGCTTCGGCCGAACATGCCGCGTTTGCTTGAGCATGTCCGGCGCGGCACGCTCGATTATATTTTGACGAAGCCGGTCGACAGCATGTTTTACGTCAGCTTCCGCCATCTTGTCTTTTGGCGGCTGATCGATGTAGCGCTTGGCCTCGGCGTCATCGGCTACGGCTTGTATGTCGAACGCTACGTGCCGTCGGCGGCGGACGTCTTGATGTTTTTCGTCGTGATGACCGCGTCACTCTTGCTTATTTATTCGTTATGGATGATGCTCATGACGACGTCGTTTTGGGTGGTGCGCATTGATGATTTGTCGTTTATTTTCGACTCGTTTTTTGACACGGCCCGCTTCCCGGGCAGCATGTACCGCGGCGCGGTGCGCTTCGTGATTACGTACGTTCTGCCGGCGGTGTTGATCACCAATACGCCGGCTTTGGCGCTGCTTGGGAAATGGAGCATGGCTGCGGTGCTGGCGGCTTTGGCTGTGGCTATGCTCTTTTTATGGGCTTCCCGCCGCTTTTGGCGGTTTGCCTTGCGCTTTTATACGGGAGCGGGCGGGTGAGAGGAAAAGCCTTCTTAGACGAGGGCTTTTTTTCTTTGGTCAATCACTGTTTCGCCTGCATCTCGACAGTGGTCGGTCAGCGGGGGTGGCGAGCGGCGCATCGTTCGTGGCCGGCTTGTGCAGATGGTTTGAGACGTGTTAGGTTGCGCATGAACTTAGAAGGCTCGTAAAAAAGCGGCCGTTTTTGCCGGACTCGTTGCTTTTGGCTGAAGGGGAAGCGTTGTTTGGGCAAAATGTTCATCCTATAATGGAAGGCCGTACTCCCGCTTCTTTGTATTCCTGCTCGTTGACTTTTACGTCAACGTCAATTAAAATAAAATTCAGAATATTACTTCTAGAAAAGGGATGGCTATGCACTATTTCACCATTTCCGATTTGGCGCACGAGTTTGATGTGAGCACCCGGACGATCCGCTATTATGAAGAACGCGGATTGCTTTCCCCGATTCGGACCGAGTCAGGGCAGCGGCTGTACACGAAAAAGGAGCGGGCGAAGCTCAAGCTCATTTTGCGCGGCAAACGGTTCGGCTTTTCGCTTGACGAGATTCATGAGATGATTTCGCTGTTTGATGAGGACCGAACGGGGAAGAAACAGCTGGAAAAAACGGTCGAATACGGGCGGCGGAAATTGAAGGAGGTGAACGAGCGGATTGAGGATTTGCTGCAGCTGAAGGCGGAGATGGAAGCGCTGCTTTCCGATTTTGAACAGCGATTGCGACAATGGGAGGGATCGGATGGATGAACATTTCAGAGCTGCTTGCCCGCAATGCGAGGAAATTTCCCGACAAGACGGCGATTATCGATGGGGAAACGGAGCTTTCCTACGCCGAAGTCAACCGAACGGTCAACCGTCTGGCGTCAGCGCTCGCGCGGCTTGGTGTCGGACGCGGCGATAAAGTCGCGCTGTATATGCCCAATACCAAAGAGTTTGCCGTTTCGTACTTTGCCGTTTTGCGCCTCGGCGCCGTGGTTGTGCCGATTAACGCGCGCTTGACGGCGGCTGAGGTGCAGTATATTCTCGGCCATAGCGAGGCAAAGGCGCTGATCGCTCATGATTCGGTTCATCAAGTGCTCGCCCCGCTCGTCGGCGGAAGCGATGTGATCTGGGTGAAGACCGGGAAGGCGGAAGGCGGCTGGCTGTCGCTCGAGGAGTTGATCGATTCGGGTGATTCCGACGAGATCGTCTGCCCAGCCAAAGAGGATGATGAGGCAACGATTTTGTATACATCGGGGACAACGGGGCGGCCGAAAGGGGTGTTGTTCACGCATCGCAATGTGATCACGGTTGCGGACATGATCGTGATCGAAACGAAAATCGACCGTCAAAGCCGCCTGCTGCATCTCATGCCGCTCAGCCACTCGGCGCCACTTCATTTGTTTTTCATAGGCGGCACGTATGTCGGCGCGACCCATGTCTTGGCTCCTTCCTTTTCCCCGGATGCCTTGCTTGAACTCGTTGAGCGCCATAAGATCACCCACTTTTTTGGCGCGCCGGTGGCGTACTTGTTGACGGCAAAGCACCCGCGCTTTGACGAATACGACCTTTCTTCGGTCCGCTGCTGGATGTACGGCGGGGCGCCGCTGTCGCGCGAGGAAGTGAAGTTTGTCGCCAGCCGTTTTGGCGCCGGGCGGATGATGGGTTTATACGGTTTGACTGAAGCGGGCCCGAACGGCACGTACTTGTCCCCTGAGGAGCATGGCGAAAAAGCGGGAAGCGTCGGCCGCTATGCCGCTCTTCATTGCGAGGTGGCCATCGTCGATGAGAACGGACAGGAGGTCGCGCCCGGCGAGGTCGGGGAGATCGTGCTGCGCGGGGAGAGCGTGATGAAAGGATACTATAAGGACGAAGAAAAAACGAACGAAGCGATCAAAGACGGCTGGCTGTACACCGGCGATTTGGCGCGCCGCGACGAAGATGGCTACATTTGGATCGTCGACCGGAAAAAAGATGTCATCATTTCCGGTGGCGTCAACATTTATCCAAAGGAAGTGGAAGATGTGCTGCGGACGCATCCGGCGGTCGCGGATGTCGCTGTGATCGGCGTGCCGCATCCGGAGTGGGGCGAAACGGCAAAAGCATTTGTGGTATTAAATCAACCGCTTGAACCGCTTGCGGAGGAATGTAAGCGCTTCCTATCTGACAAGCTGGCTGACTATAAAATTCCGCGTCTGTATGAGGCGATCGCCGAACTGCCGCGCAATGCGACGGGAAAAGTGTTGAAACAAGTGCTGCGGGCGCGGGAGGCGGTCGCGCAAGGAAGATAAGGAGCGTTGGGGGCGGCGCAATGGGATCGCCTAGCCGTCTTGATAGAGCTCCAAAAATTGTGAGGGGAACGAAAATCGAAGAAAGGGGAGAGACGATGAAACCGCTTTGTGAAGTCGATCCGAATTTGTTGGCGAATTTGAAACGGCATTTGGATGACGAATTGTATCGGTATGCGGAAGAAAAGCTCGCGTCGTTTTACGAATTTTGTTTGACAGACGTTGACCGCCGCGCTGTGCATACCGACCGCGAAGGGCAGCCGCGCCTCATTAAGTACGACCGGTTTGGAAACGACATTTCTGAAGTGTGGGTGAACGAAGGATACGAGCAGACGGCAAAACAGACGTACGAAACGGGGATTGTCGGCTATGTGCACAAGCCGATTCCCGAGCTTGGGAGAAAAGGAAACTATGTTTATTCATATGCCCAAGGGTATATCTTATCCCAAGCCGAGCCCGGGTTTTATTGTCCGGTGACGTTGACGATGGCGACCGCCTATGTGCTCGAGCATTTTGCCGATGAAAAGCTGAAGGCGACGTATTTGCCCCATGTCATCTCCACCGGGGAAGTCGAGTTGTACGAAGGAGCGACGTTTTTAACCGAGCGCCAAGGCGGGTCGGACGTTGGTGCCAATGCGGTGCGCGCCGTGCCGTGCGGCGATCATTATCAGTTATACGGGGAAAAATATTTTGCCAGCAACGCCGGCCGCTGCGGCGTAGCGCTCGTGTTGGCGCGCATCGACGGGAGCGGGCCGGGGACGAAAGGGCTGAGCTTGTTTCTCGTCCCATGGCGCAACGAGGATGGGACATTAAACGGCATCACCATCCGCCGCTTAAAGGATAAATTAGGGGTGCGCGCCGTGCCGTCCGCCGAAGTCGTGTTTGACGGCGCCAAGGCGTATGTCGTCGGCGATCCGGCGAAAGGCTTCTATTATATGATGGAAGCGCTTAATCTCTCGCGCGTCTGCAATGCGGTTGCTTCCGTCGGCATCATGAAGCGGGCGCTTGAAGAGGCGAAACAATACGCCGAGCGGCGCACGGCCTTTGGTCATGTGTTGACGAATTACCCGATGGTGCGCGGGACGCTCGCCAATTTGACAGCGAGACAGGAAGTGGAAACGAGCGCCTGCTTTGACATGATCGCCTTGTTTGACCGCGTCATGGCCGCGCCGCATGAAGCGAGCGAGGCGGAGAAAGCATGGCTCAGGCTTCTGATTGCGCTCCTTAAGATGCGCACCGCCGAAGAGGCGATCGCGTTCAGCCATGAGGCGATTGAAATGCATGGAGGCAACGGGTATATTGAAGATTTTGTTACGCCACGCCTGTTGCGCGATGCGCAAGTGCTGACGGTTTGGGAGGGAACGGCGAATATTTTGGCGCTCGAGGTGCTGCGTTTGATGCGCAAATACCGCATTCACGAGCGGTTCATCACAGAGATGAAGGAGAAGGTTGAGCGGTTGACGGCCGAAGTCAAGCCGCTTGCCCGCCCGGTTGAAGAAGGGTTGAAGGAATTGGTGGCCGCGCTCGCCCGTCTTGGCGGCCAAGCGGATGAGGTGCAGACGTTCCACGCGAAAGCGATTGCCAATCGGATGTGTGATCTGTATTTGAGCATCATCGCCCTTGAACGCGGACAGGAAAACGATCGGAATCAGCGGATCGCCGAGCTGTTTGTGCGTCATGTGTGGGAGCGCGGGCTCGTCGATGAACGCATGACGTCGGTGCGTGAGTTTGACTTGATCGTCAGATGTAAAGGAGCGTCTGCCCCGCTTGCCCATTCGTAAATTGGCGGCATGAAGCGGGCCGTGAGTGAAAGGGATGTTCGTGTTGGGCGGACATCTCTTTTTTTGATTGCCAAATGAGCAATGGAACAAGTAGGATGAAAGAAAAGGGAAAAGCGAGAGGGGGAAATGCGCATGGAATTGGTGCGCACGCCGCGCCGGACGAAACGGCGCGTGTGGATTTCGGCGGCCATTGGCGTCGTGATGTTGGGGGTGCTCGCCTGCGTCGGTTTGTCCGTTTATGTCGGCTGGCAGCTGACGCATAAACCGCGCGAGCCGATTACCATGACGCCGAAAGACTATGGCATGGCGTATGAAAGTGCGACATTTACAAGCAAAGATGGGAAAACGGCGCTCGAAGGCTGGATCATTCCGCCTAAAGGAGCGGCGAAGATGACGGTCATTTTTGCCCATGGGTATGCCGGCAACCGGATTCAGAAAAACGTGCCGTTTTTGCCGCTCGCCAAGCGGCTTGTTGACGACGGGTACCGCGTCATCTTGTTTGACTTTCGTGCGAGCGGTGAGTCGGAAGGCGATATGATTACGATCGGCGTCAAAGAGAAAGACGATCTGCTTGGCGTCATCGATTACGCGAAGCGGCACTATCGCGAGCCAGTCGCCTTATACGGCGTTTCGATGGGAGCGGCGACATCGATCTTGGCGGCGGCAGAAGACAATGACGTGCGCGGGGTGATTGCGGACAGCCCGTTCAGCGACCTCGAATCGTATTTGCGAGCCAATATGCCGGTATGGACGCATCTGCCGAACGTGCCGTTTACGTATTTGATTTTGGCGATCGTTCCGGCGCTGGCCGATTTGGATCTAGGCGTGTCTTCGCCCATCCATGCCGTCGATCGTGTCGCGCCGAGGCCGATTTTGTTCATTCACAGCAAAGACGACCGTTCGATTCCGTATGAAGAAAGCGTAAAACTGTACAAAACCCATCCGGATGCGTTTCAGCTATGGCTGACGGACAAAGCGGATCATGTGAAAAGTTTTTCTCTCTACAGCGATGAGTATGTAGAACGGGTGTTGGTGTTTTTGCGCTCATTGGAAAAGACTGCTTCCTAGAGACGGCTGCGATTCGTGTTCGGCCGCTTTTTGTATTATAATGGATGCAATAGAGGATCAAGATGGCATCGGCCAACTGGTCAAGGAGTGAATGCTGTGTGTGGCCGGTTTACGTTAACCGCTGATTCGGAAACATTGCAGACGCTGTTTCGTTTCCGTTATCAAGGCCTGCTCGCGCCCCGGTTCAACATCGCTCCGGGTCAAGATGTGTTGACCATCGTCGCCGAGGGGGGAGAAAGAGTCGGGAAAATGATGCGCTGGGGGCTTGTGCCGTTTTGGGCGAAAGATGCCCGCATCGGCGCCAAGATGATCAACGCCCGGGCGGAAACGGTCGATGAAAAGGCGAGTTTTCGCCATGCGTTCAAGCGGCGGCGCTGCCTCATTTTAGCTGACGGGTTTTACGAGTGGAAAAAGGAAGGAACGAAAAAAGTGCCGTACCGGTTCACCCTCAAAACGGGCGAGCCATTTGCCTTTGCCGGACTGTGGGAGCGTTGGAAAGGGCCGAGCGGGCCGCTTGAGACGTGCACGATCATGACGACGAGGGCGAACGAGCTCATCGCCCCCATTCACGACCGGATGCCGGTCATATTGCCTCCCGAGCGGCATGACGACTGGCTTGATGCAAGCTTTGATGACAGCGAGTATTTGAAATCGTTGTTGTTGCCGTATCCGAGCGGCGAGATGCGCATGTACGAAGTGGCGCCGCTGGTCAACTCGCCGAAAAACGACGTGATCGCCTGCATCGAGCCGGTCGACAGCCGGTCAATGGAGGGAACGTGATGCATCCTGTCATCTTATTTGATGGCGATTGCCTGTTTTGCCATGCGAGCGCGCACTGGATCGCCGCCCGCGACCGCCAGGCGGTGTTCCGCTTTGCGGCGCAACAGAGCATCGTTGGCCAAGCGTTGCTGGCAAAGCAGGAGATGTCAGCAGAAGACAGCGTCGTCCTCATCGAGAACGGGTGCTGTTATGTAAAATCCGAGGCTGTCCTGCGCATCGGCCGGCGTCTAGCTTGGCCGTGGAATTGGATGGCAGCGGCTGGGTTTCTCATCCCTCGGCTGTTGCGCGATCATATGTATGACGCGATTGCCAATCGTCGGCATCGTCTCGTTCCAAAGCGTGATCATTGTCAGCTGCCGCCGCTTGAGCTGCGATCCCGTTTTCTTGATGAATGGCCGCGGTGAAGAAGGAAAATACGCCCGTTTGTCGTATTGAAAAGGGAAAGAAACGAGGGAGGGGAAATGTGCATGACAAGCGGAACAACAAGATGGCTTGATGAATGCACGCCTCGGGCGCTCGAGCGTTTTGCCGATGAATTGATCGCTATGGCCGAGCAAAGGGAGGACGAGGCTCGGCGCCGGTTTTACGAAGGGATGGCGGTGGCGGCGAAACTCATCGCGCTCCGTTGGGAAGGAAAATGTGCCTATATTGATGATCATTTGCTTGATAATGTATACGAGGCGTTGGCTGTCTTCTCATTGGAAAAACTTGAGGAAACGCTGGCCATGGAGACGGAAGAGGCGCATGGCGGCGTCCGCTGCTCGTTTTGTCTCAAAGAAAAACCAAGGCTGGCCAAAGGTCCGCTGGCGGCGATTTGCGACGATTGCCTGCAGTTTGGGCTGCAAGTGATCGCCAAGCAATCATGACGGAGGCGGCGGTCATCGCGAAGGCGATGGCCGCCGTTTTTCCGCATAGAAGATAAGCGGGCCGGACAGAGCGAGGAGTGTGATGACAAAAGCGATGACACCGCTCCAATGGAAATGCGTCCAGACGTAGCCGCCGGCTGTTCCGGCAAGGCTTGACCCTAAATAATAGAAAAGAAGATACAAGGAAGACGCCTGCGCCTTATAGACGTGCGCCTGTTCGCCGATCCAGGCGCTGGCGATGGAGTGGCAGCCGAAAAAGCCAAACGTAAACAGCGCCAAACCGGCTATTTTCACGAGCACGGACGGAGCGAGCGTGGCGAGCGCCCCGAGCGCCGTCAAAGCGACCGACAAACGCAAGGTGCAGGCGTGGCCGCGAAGATCCGCCCGCCGTCCCATATAGACAGAGCCGATGCCGCCAAATATGTAAACGATAAACAAAAAGCCGAGCACGGATTGTCGGAATGAATACGGAGGCTCGCTCAGCAAAAAGCCGATGTAATTGTACAGCGTCACAAACCCGCCCATGAACAAAAAGCCAAGCACTACGAGCGCCATAAGCGGCTTGTTGCGAAGGTGGACGGCGTATGCCTGCCGCAGCGTTTCCCTGTTCCGCCGCCGGACGGCCTGTCTTGGTGCGGGCAGAAAGACGGTAAAGGCAAGGGAAAGCGCCAATGATAGAAATCCGATCGTGATCAGCGCCGAGCGCCAGGAAAAAAGATCGGTCAGTACGCCCGTCAAAATCCGCCCGGCCATGCCGCCGATCGATGTGCCGCTAATATAGAGCCCCATGGCCTTGCCGATGCTGGCCGGATGGAACTCTTCGGCGACATACGCCATGGCCAAGGAAGGGATGCCGGCTGCCGTGATGCCAACGAGCGTGCGCGCCGCAAGCAGCGTCGGAAAATCCGGGCTGAACGCCATTGCGATGGCCAACAGCGATGTCAGCCACATCGAGGCGGCCATCACCCGCTTTTTGCCGATCCGGTCCGACAAGTTGGCCGCGGCCAGCATCGCGACGGCAAGTGCGCCGGTCGATGCTGATACGGTTAAACTCGCCGCTGCGGCCGAAACGTGAAACTGTTTGGCGAAAATCGGCAGCAACGGCTGGGGTGTATACAGCACGGCAAACGTCACAAACCCGCCGAAAAAGAGCGATATGCTTGCTTTCAGATAGGTGATGCTTCCCTTTTCGATGTATGTCAAGGTCGGTCGCCTCTTTTTTTCGAGTGAACGAAGACTGAACATTTCTACTTTCTACTATACTGCTTTTCCCGATTGATCGTCTACAAAAAGAAACACCCGCCGCCCGCAAGGCGGCAGATGTTGGTGAGATTTGAATTTGTCCGAGTCAATGCCCATCGGGGCGGTCGGTGCAACGATGGCCTCTAAAAGATCTAAGTGGTATTCTTTTGCGAAGTTTCCTGGTAAAATTGTACAATTTATATGTATGGGAAGAACAATCGAAAGGGGCAACGTATATGATTCCGATCGTAACGGCTGAGGAAATGTACGCCATTGACCGGGAAGTGGCAGAACGGATCGGCATCAGCGCTGACTCGTTGATGGAAAACGCCGGACAGGCGCTGTTTTGGGCGCTGAAGAAGCGGATTCCGCCCGCTGCCAAGGTGGCGGTGCTCGCGGGCACGGGCAACAACGGCGGCGATGGGTTCGTCATCGCGCGCATGTTGAAAAGTTATGGCTATGAAACCGATGTCTGGCTCGTTCCGCCAAAGGAAAAGGTGAAAGGGGCGGCGCGCACGGCGCTTGAGGTGTACGAGCGGTCCGGTTATGCATGGATCGCTTATGAAGGAAAAGAGCGGGAGTTGGCGGCGCTCTTGCCGCATTATGACATCATCATTGACGCCTTGCTTGGCATCGGCGTCAAAGGGGATGTGCGCCAGCCGTACAAAGACATCATTGAACAAGTGAATGGCTCGCGGGCGGTTGTATATGCCATCGATGTGCCAAGCGGAGTGCCGGCCGGTGGTGGGGATGTGACTGCAGCGGTACGTGCGGATGTGACATTTACCATTCAATGCCCAAAGCTTGGGGCGTATACGTTCCCAGCAGCCGATTATTACGGAGAAATCGCTGTTGTCGATATCGGCATTCCGCCGGCGGCGGTGCAGGCGAAGGCGGCTGCTCGGTTTTTGTGGGAAAAGAGCGATGTGGTGCGGACGATGCCGAAGCGAACACGGTCATCTCATAAAGGAACGTACGGCAAGTTGCTCATCGTCGGCGGGTCCAAGGCGATGGCCGGAGCGGTGACGCTCGCCGCGAAGGCGGCGCTTCGCAGCGGGGCGGGGCTGGTGACGATCGCCGTTCCGGAAACGGTGTATGAGGCGGTTGCCAACCGCGTGCCGGAAGCGATGTGCCGACCATGGCCGGCCGAGGGCGGCGCGTTTGCCGGCGCGGCCGATTGGGATGGGCTTGAGATCGATGCGATCGCTGTCGGCCCAGGGATGGGCCGGACGGAAGGGGTTCGCCGCTTGGTCAATGAGCTTGTGCGCCAGCCGGTGCCGCTTGTCATCGACGCCGATGCCTTGTTTTTTTGGGGCGATTACGCCGAGCTGGTGCGCGAACGGAGCGCGCCGACGGTGATCACGCCGCATCCGGGGGAAATGGCGCGCCTCCTTCGCCGCCCGGTCAGCGAGGTGGAACGCGACCGGTTTGGCGTGTCGAAGCGGCTGGCGATGGAATATGGCGTGTATGTCGTGTTGAAAGGGCCGTATACGATTGTGACGGCGCCGGATGGATCGCAATATGTCAACACGACCGGCAACCCGGCTTTGGCGAAAGGCGGGAGCGGCGACGTGTTGACGGGCATCGTGGCGGCGTTTTTGCTGCAGCACGAGGCGGTGCAGCCGGCGGTGAGCAATGCGGTGTTCGTGCATGGAAAGGCTGCTGATAGGCTTGTTCAACACGGTCATTCGCCCTGGGATGTATTGGCGTCGGACGTTGTGGATGCCTTGCCGGCTGTGCTTGCTTCGCTGACGTGATCAACCGCTTCAATGAAAGGAGCGCTGGGGGATGAACACGATTCCAGCCGGTTTGCGATGACCGGCTGGCGTTGTCTTTTTCCTGCGCATAAGGCATGCGGTTCGGGCGCAAACCGCTGAGGCCGTATTTGCGGCTGCGGCTGTAATGGTTGGTTTATCAGCCGACATTCAGCTTTCGCTGATCGCTGGGTTGCGCCCTTCACGCGCTTGAAGCGGGAGTCTTCTTTCGAAACGATGATCAACGTTGCGGAAAGGCGGCAGTTCCATTTTTGGACAAACATGGCTATAATGAATGTAGAAATAGAAGAAGGGAGATGGGAATCGTGCCGCAATTCGTTTGGCTTGAAACGGAGGAAGAAGTGAGA
Organism: Geobacillus sp. PK12; assembly: GCF_004123125.1. NCBI lineage: Bacteria > Bacillati > Bacillota > Bacilli > Caryophanales > Anoxybacillaceae > Geobacillus > Geobacillus sp. PK12. Next base: position 62,174 of record NZ_SDKL01000012.1, on the reverse strand, counting down.
AGCGCCTTTCCGGTGATGCGCGAGCTGCGCACCCATTTGGATGAGGAAACATACACGGCGCTTGTGCGGGAAGCGCAAGAAAAAGAAGGGTATAAGCTTGCGGCGTTATATGATCAGGACAAAATGGTTGCCGTTGTCGGATTCATGCCGATGATCACGCTCTATAACGGCCGCTTTATTTGGGTGTGCGATTTGGTGACCGCTTCGAGCGAACGTTCGAAAGGGTATGGAAAAGCGTTGCTGTCCTATGTACACGAGTGGGCGAAGGAGCACGGCTACGGGATTGTCTCGCTCTCCTCCGGCTTGCAGCGGATTGACGCCCATCGCTTCTATGAGGAAAAAATGGAATATGAAAAAGTCAGTTATGTGTTTTTGAAACGCTTATCGAGTTGAATCCAACGGCGTCTGTTCAGCAGACGCTTTTCATTTTTGGAGTAGAAAGTTGTCCCACTTTTCATTATAATACGAAATATATAGGTCGTATTTTGGAATTGATATTCTGATATTCGGAACAGAGGGGCGACGATGAACAAAACGGTGTTAAAAACAAAAGAACTGCTTGATTTGTTTCTCGATTGCGAACGGTTGACATTGCCGGAGATGGTCGAACGGCTTCGGATGCCGAAAACGTCGGTGTATCGAATGGCCCAGTCGCTTGTTGTCCTCGGTTTTTTGCAAAAACGAGACGATCACTATGAGCTCGGTTTAGCCTTCTTGACGTTTGGCGCACTCGTCGCCGAGCGGCTTGATATTCGCCGGGCGGCGCTGCCCGTGATGAAGCGGCTGAAAGAGGAGACGAACGAAGCGGTGAATCTTGTCATTCGCGACGGTGATGAGGCGCTGTATATCGAAAAAGTCGAGACGTCCGAGCCGGTGCGCGTCTATACGAAAGTCGGGCGGCGCGCTCCGTTGTACGCCGGTGCGTGTCCCCGCGTGTTGCTTGCGTTTATGGACAAGGCGGAGCGGGAACGTTATGTAGAACAAGTCGAACTTGTTAAAATCGCCAAACATACGGTGACCGACAAAGAAGCGCTTCGCCGGTTGTTGGAAGAAGACCGGTGCCGCGGCTATACGGTCAGCTATTCTGAGCTGGAAAACTATTCGGCCGCCGTTGCGGTGCCGATTTTCAACCATGAAGGGACGGCGGTTGCCGGGCTGAGCGTCGCCGGGCCGGAACAACGCTTTTCGCCAGATGATGTGGCGCGCATCGTTCCGCGATTGAAGCAGGCGGCGATGGACATTTCGCGCGAACTCGGCTTTCGGGGGAAGGGATGACGGTGGAGTATACGTTGTTTCCATTATGCGAATATGCGGTGACGGTTCGGTTTTCAGACCGCATTGACGAGGACGTGAATGATATCGTCCACCAAACGGCCGCCCGGCTTCAGGCCGAGCGAAAAGAAGGCATCGAGGAGATCGTGCCGGCGTTTTCGTCGCTCACCATCTACTATGATCCATTGATGATCGATTACATCGGCATAGGCGCATGGCTAAGGAAAAACATCAGGCGGTCTGAACAAGCGGTGCGGCGTTCGGCGCGGACGGTCGTCATTCCCGTCTGTTACGGCGGCGAATTCGGTCCGGATTTGCCGGATGTCGCTCGTTTCCATGGGATGACAGAAGACGAAGTGGTAGCGCTCCATTCGGCCGGACGCTACCGAGTTTATATGATCGGCTTTTCTCCTGGATTTGCCTATTTAGGAGGGTTGTCGCCGCGCTTGGCGACGCCAAGGCGGTCGGTGCCGCGCACAAAAGTGCCTGCCGGTTCGGTCGGCATCGCCGGCGGACAGACGGGCGTCTACCCGCTTGCGACGCCGGGCGGCTGGCAACTGATCGGTCGAACGCCGCTGAAGCTATTTGACCCGCACCGAGAGAAGCCAAGTTTGCTTGCGGCTGGTGATATCGTCGCGTTTCAGCCGATTGGGGCTGATGAATTTGCACGTTGGAGCGAGGAACATGATTGACGTCATCGAGGCTGGGTTGTTTACAACCGTGCAAGATGGCGGGCGTTTTGGCTACCGGCATGCCGGCGTGCCGGCGGGCGGGGCGATGGATGCGTGGGCGTATCGCCTGGCTAATGCGCTTGTCGGCAACAACGGTGATGAGGCGGTGCTTGAGGCGACGATGGCCGGACCGACGCTTCGGTTTCGCGTCGAGGCCGTTGTTGCGGTATGCGGCGGCGATTTCCCGTGTACGCTCAATGGGCGGACGTTTGCACTTTGGAAGCCGATGGCTGTTGAGCCGGGCGATGTGCTCGAAGTAGGGGTGTGTCGGACGGGGTTTCGAGCGTATATCGCTGTATCAGGCGGCATCGACGTCCCGCCCGTGATGGGCAGCCGTTCCACGTACGTTCCAGCCCAGCTTGGCGGGCTTTCAGGCCGCCCGTTGCAGCGGGGCGATGCACTGCCGGTCGGCGTTACTCATGGGCGTCGTGTTATCGGCCGGATGCGTTGGGGTCTTGCTTCGGCCGCCCGCCGCTATATCGGTGGGAAAACGAAAACGGTGCGCGCGGTTCCCGGTCCGGAGTATGACGAATTTACGCCGGCGAGCCGCCGCCAGTTTTTCGCCGCCCGCTATGAGGTGACGACGCAGTCCGATCGGATCGGCTATCGGCTTTCCGGTCCAACGTTGGCGCTTGTGCGCGAGCGGGAGATGGTCTCGGAAGCGGTCGTTTTCGGCACGGTGCAAGTCCCAGCATCCGGCCAGCCGATCGTATTGATGGCGGACAGCCAGACGACCGGCGGCTACCCGCGCATCGCCCAAGTCGCGGCTGTGGATTTGCCGATTCTCGCGCAGGCTCGCCCGGGTGACTTTATCCAATTTCAGCCGATCGGGCCGGAAGAAGCGATGTGGCTTTATAAGGAACAACAGCAACGGCTGGCTCGATGGATTGCGGCCATTCGCCGTCAATGGGAGGGAGAACGGTGAGGACGATTGATTTGAATTGCGATTTCGGCGAAAGCTTTGGGGTGTATAGGCTTGGGCAGGAAGAAATCTTATCGTACGTGACCTCTGTCAACATCGCCTGTGGGTTTCACGCCGGCGACCCGCTCGTCATGCGGCGGACGGTGCAACTCGCCATCCAGCATGGCGTTGCCATCGGCGCCCACCCGGGGTTTCCGGATTTGCTTGGCTTCGGACGGCGCGCCATGGCCGTTTCGCCAGAGGAGGTATACGCCTATGTAGTCTACCAAATCGGCGCGCTGGCTGCGTTTGTGAAGGCGGAAGGCGGCGTGATGACGCATGTGAAGCCGCACGGCGCCTTGTACAATATGGCGGCGAAAGACGCGGCGCTGGCCGAAGCGATCGCCAAAGCGGTGCATGATGTCGATCCGATGCTTGTCTTATACGGCTTGTCGGGAAGCGAACTCATCCGCGCCGGCCGCGCCTACGGCTTGTGTACGGCGAGCGAAGTGTTCGCCGACCGGACGTATCAGGCGGACGGTTCGCTCACCCCAAGAAGCGATCCGCGCGCCATCATCGCGGATGAAGACGAAGCGGTCACGCAAGTGCTTATGATGATCCGCGACCGGCGCGTTCGCTCGGTGCAAGGGACGGACGTGGCGATTGAAGCCGACACCGTCTGTCTCCATGGCGACAATGAACAGGCGGTGCGATTTGCCAAGCGGCTCTATCAAGCCTTGCAAAACGAAGGCATCGCCATTCAGGCGCCGCGCCGAGAGGAAAGACGATGAAGAAAGCCGGAACACCATATTTGGCGCCCTTGCCGTCTTCTTTAATGGTGTATATGGGCGTGTGCACTGCCATGCAGCAGCTGCCGAATAAGCGCCTTAAGCAGGAAACTCGCTTAGGGCGCTGTTTTCATTTGGAGCTGTTTATTGCTTCTTCTAACTTATACCGATTTTTTGGCTGGCTCAATGAAATGGCCTTCATGACAGTCGATCTTCAATTGGTTACAATAACAAAGAGAGGTGACGGAACGAGAAAGGAGTACAAAAGGATGCACTACGCCATTCCGACAGTGGTGGTCAGCGAATGCCTCGGCTTTTCTGCCTGCCGGTATAACGGCGATATCATTCACAATTCGTTTGTCTCTCGTTTAGGGGAGTTTGCTCGGCTTGTGCCTGTATGCCCAGAAGTGGCCATTGGGCTTGGGGTTCCGCGGGAGACGGTCCGACTTGTGAAACGAGGCGAGGAAAGGCGGCTTGTGCAGTCGTCGACGAACCGAGATTGGACGAGGGAAATGAATTTGCCACCTCCTTTGTTTTTGACAGAGGCGGAGCGGGCCGCGCCCCCTGGATACTCTTTGTTCAGCGCGGTGCAGTTTGGATACGTTTTGATTTTGGCTGCCGCTTCGGCCGAACGGAACGAGTCGAAGAAAAAGCTGGCTGCGAGCGCAAAGGAAAGGACAAGCGGGATCACGAATCTCATCATGTGTTCCTCCTCTTTGCAACATAATGGTAAGCTTTTCTAGAATCATATTTTGCCATATTGGCTTTTGTCTATCAACCAAAAACGAACAAGCAAATGATGACGGGCCAAGAAAGGGGAAACGGTATGCACGGAGCAGACATCAAAGCGATCGTCTGCCGCCTGTTGTAGGCGGTGTATTTTTTGTTTTGTATATTCAGAAAATTATTGAAAATATTCATGAAAGCGTGTACAATAAAAAATAGTCGGCTATATACCAACTGGTCAGTAAAAAAAGCTATCCAATGCTGCTTGCGTGGAGGCTGCCGCAGTGAACGATCGCGTGAAAAGGAGGAGGAAAACGGAATGAATACGAGACATTACCCGTATTGGCCGAAACGGCTCTCAAAAACGCTGGCTGTGCCGGAGACGACGCTGGTCGACCATTTGGAAACAACGGCGAAGCGCTATCCGAACAAAACGGCGATTTACTATTACGGAGCCGTGTATTCGTACAAACAGTTGCTCGATGAAGTGAACGCGTTGGCCGGCTATTTGCAGCAAAAGCTGTCCGTCAAACCGGGCGACCGCGTTCTCTTGTACATGCAAAATTCTCCGCAGTTTGTCATCTCCTACTATGCCATTTTGCGCGCTGAAGCGATCGTCGTGCCGATCAATCCGATGAACACCTCAGAGGAGCTTTCCTTTTACGTCCATGATTGCGAAACGAGAGTCGCCATCGTTGGACAGGAGCTGCTTGACAAAGCGGCCCCGCTCCTTGGACGAACGGCGTTGGAACAAATCATCGTCGCCGCTTATTCTGATTATGCTTCCGATGAATCGCCGGTTTCGCTTCCGGCTGAAGTGGCGGCGCCGCGGCGGGCCATTGGGGATGAGCGCATTCTTTTATGGGCGGACTGCCTCGGCGCCCAATTGCCGCCGCTTCCATACAACGGCCATGTTGATGACATCGCCGTCTTGCCATACACATCCGGGACGACCGGGGTGCCAAAAGGCTGCATCCACCCGCACCGGACGGTGAACGCCAACATCGTCGGCGCCTACCACTGGGGCGATGTGACGAGCGATTCGGTCGCGTTGGCGACGCTGCCGTTTTTCCATGTCACGGGGATGGTCCATAGCATGCATACGCCGATTTTCGCCGGCGCCGCCATGGTGTTGATGACGCGCTGGGATCGGGACGCGGCCGCCCGACTGATTGAATTGCACCGCTGCACGCATTGGGTGAACATCAGCACGATGCTGATCGACTTTTTGGCCAACCCGGCGCTTGGCCGGTATGACATTTCCTCGCTTTCGAGCATTTCCGGCGGCGGAGCGGCGCTTCCGGAAGCGGTCGGGGAAAAATTGTTCCAGCTCACCGGCGTCCGTTATTTTGAAGGCTACGGGCTGACGGAGACGATTTCGCAGACGCATTTCAATCCGCCGGACCGGCCGAAATTGCAATGTCTCGGCGTTCCGTCGTTTGACGTCGACGCGCGCATCATCGACCCGGCGACGGGGCGGGAGCTTGGCGTCGGCGAAGTCGGGGAGATCGTCGTTTGTGGTCCGCAAGTGTTCCGCGGCTATTACCGGCGTGAAAAAGAAACGGAAGAAGCGTTCATCGAGCTCGACGGCAAGCGGTTTTTCCGCACCGGCGACATCGGGCGGATGGATGAGGAAGGCTACTTTTTCATCGTCGACCGCGTCAAACGGATGATCAACGCTTCTGGATACAAAGTGTGGCCGACCGAAGTCGAGTCGCTTTTGTACAAACATCCGGCTGTTCAGCAGGCGTGCGTCGTCGGCGTGCCGGATCCGCGCCGCGGCGAAACGGTGAAGGCGTTTATCGTCCTTCATGACGAGTATGTCGGCAAAGTAACGGAAGAAGAGATCATTGAATGGTCCAAGACGCAAATGGCGGCGTACAAATATCCGCGCCTCGTCGAATTCCGCTCGTCGCTGCCGATGACGTCAAGCGGCAAGTTGCTTTGGCGAAAATTGCAGGAAGAGGAATATGAAAAAGCGGGGAAAGGGGTGAACGCCTGATGGCGAAGACGGTCGAAACCGTCCTTGGCCCAGTGCCGGTGGAACAGCTTGGCAAAACGCTCATCCACGAGCATTTCCTCTTCGGCTATCCAGGGTTTCAAGGCGATGTGACGCGCGGCACGTTCCGCGAAGACGAGGCGCTTCGCGTCGCAGTCGAGGCGGCGGAAAAGATGAAGCGGCACGGCATTCAAACGGTTGTCGATCCGACGCCGAACGACTGCGGGCGCAACCCGGCATTTTTGCGGCGCGTTGCTGAAGAGACGGGACTGAACATTATTTGCGCCACCGGCTATTATTATGAAGGGGAAGGGGCGCCGCCGTACTTCCAATTCCGCCGGCTTCTCGGAACAGCGGAAGATGATATTTACGACATGTTTATGGCCGAGCTGACCGAGGGCATTGCCGATACCGGAATCAAGGCGGGTGTCATCAAGCTCGCCTCGAGCAAAGGGTGCATCACCGAGTACGAAAAGATGTTCTTCCGCGCTGCCGCCCGCGCGCAAAAAGAGACGGGTGCGGTCATCATCACCCATACGCAAGAAGGAACGATGGGGCCGGAACAAGCCGCCTATTTGCTTGAGCACGGCGCCGATCCGAAAAAAATTGTCATCGGCCATATGTGCGGCAACACGGACCCGGACTATCATCGAAAGACGCTTGCTTACGGCGTTTACATTGCGTTTGACCGCTTCGGCATCCAAGGGATGGTCGGCGCGCCGACTGATGAGGAGCGGGTGCGGACGCTCCTTGCTCTGCTCCGCGATGGGTACGAGAAACAAATTATGCTGTCGCATGACACTGTCAACGTTTGGCTTGGCCGGCCGTTTACGCTGCCGGAGCCGTTTGCGGAAATGATGAAAAATTGGCATGTCGAGCATTTGTTTGTGAACCTCATTCCCGCGCTGAAAAATGAAGGAATCCGCGACGAAGTGCTTGAGCAAATGTTCATCGGCAATCCGGCGGCGCTGTTCTCGGCTTGACGCCGTTTGCAAGGTCGGTAAAAACCGCGCTTTCTGCAAAATCGTTGTTGCGAACGCGCGGAAAAGCGGTTGTTGATCATCCTGAACCGAGAAAACCCCCACTTCCACGCGTGAGCGTAGGTGGGAGAGCGTTCAAGAGCGAAATCTCCATGGTTCGCGCGTTTTTTCGTTCCATCACCAGCTTTTTTGGGCAACGTTGTGTTGCCTGCAAAAGGCTGTTCAAAAGGTGAATAGAAAACCGCCGTCATCAGGCTTCAATTGGCCGACGGCGGTTTTTTTGTTTGGACGGGAGTCCGTTTTTTTCCATTCCCATGAATAATTTTCCTGTTGGGTTGAACAATAAGGAAAGACATGAGTAAAAGCGAAAGGGGGAGAAAAGGTGCCGTCCATCGAAAAGAGACTCCTGCTCTTCTCTTTCGTTGCCATCGCCTTGTACGTGTCGCCGTACTTTGTGCTCGGTGAAGATGCGCATATGCGCGTTCATGACAATTTGGATTCCAACATCGCTTGGTATAAGGTGCTCACTCGAAGCGGTGAGCTGTTCGGACCGGTCGATGGGGTCATTCCGCAAATCATCAACGGCCTGCCGCGCAACGCGTTCGGCACAGAATTCAGCGGCATCGTTTGGCTTCACGCCCTGTTTCCATCCATTTACGCCTATGGGCTCAGTCAAGCCGCAACCCGCGTATTGGCGTTCATCGGCATGTATTTGCTGCTGCGAAAACATGTGCTGCCGGGCGAGCGCTGGGGATGGATTCGCATCGGCTCTTCGTTGACGTTTGCCTTGACGCCGTTTTGGCCATCGGGAATGTTAAGTACGCTCGGGATGCCGCTTGCGCTTTGGGCGTTTTTAAACATTCGGGGCGGCGAGCGTTCATGGGTGAACTGGGCGGTGTTGACGCTTTTGCCGCTCTATTCGAGCTTCGTGCTTGGATTTTTCTTTTTCTTGAGCGCGCTTGGGATTTGGTGGCTCATTGATGTCATCCGCGGCAAGGGTTGGAATTGGCGGTTTTTGGCGGCCATCGTCTATATGACGATGCTCTATTTGGCGGTCGATTACCGGCTTGTCCATTCGCTCTTGTTTTCCAATGAGCCGACAAGCCGCGACGAATATTTCCACGCCCGTCTGCCGCTTTGGCGCGTCATCCGGCTGACGTTCAAAAACTATGTGCTCGGCCACACCCACGTCATGACCGTGCATGGGCTCGTCATTTTACCGGTGACGCTCGTTGCCTTGTACATTGTATGGAAGCGGAAAAGCTGGCGGCGGGAGAAACTGTTTTTGATTTTGCACGGGTTGAACTTCGCGTTGTCGACATGGTATGCGTTTTGGTTTTACAAAGGATGGCTGCCGCTCACCGAACGGTTTGATTTGCTCGATAAGTTCAATTTCGCCCGCTACCATTTTTTGCGGCCAATGGTGATTTACGTCTTGTTTGCACTGGCGCTGAAAATTTTTTGGCAGGAAGGCCGAAGGTGGCGGGCGGTTGGTGCGGCGGCCATTGTCTTGCAGCTTGTCGTGCTTGCTTTATGCAATGAGGAAATCGTCTACCGCGACAAGCCGTCGTTTCGCGAGTTTTACGCGGAAAAGCAGTTTGCCGCCATTCGCCGCTATATCGGCCGCCCGGTGCATACATACCGTGTCGCCAGCATCGGCATCCACCCGGCGATCGCTCAATACAACGGCTTTTACACACTCGATACGTACAACAACTTTTATCCGCTCGAATACAAGCATCGGTTTCGCCGCATCATCGCCAAGGAGCTCGCGAAAAACAAAAAACTGCGCCAGTATTTCGATGAATGGGGCGGGCGCTGCTATTTGTTCGTCGATGAGCTGGGCAAGCGGTATATGTTTCAGAAAAACTCGAAGCGGACGATTCGCAACTTGGAATTGAACACAAACGTGTTTTATGACATGGGCGGGCGCTACATTTTTTCAGCGCTGCCGATTGAAAATGCCAGCAAAAACGCCTTGAGCCTTGAGCGGGTGTTCCGTTCCAAAGAGTCCGCGTGGACCATCTATTTATACAAAGTCGTGCCGGAGGGAGGAAGGTGACATGTTCGAACCGACGTTGGCTATTGTTGTGCCGTGTTACAACGAAGAAGAGGTGCTGCCGGAGACGATCCGCCGCTTACGGGAGTTGCGCGAACAATTGATTGAAGAGCAGCTCATTTCATCCAACAGCGCGCTTTTGTTCGTCGATGACGGCAGCTGTGATGACACATGGAAGATCATATACAAAGCGAGTTTGCGCCACCCGGAAGTGAAAGGGCTGAAACTGGCGCATAACGCCGGCCACCAAAACGCGCTGCTTGCTGGGCTGTTCGCCGCGAAAAGGCATGCCGATTGCCTCATTTCGATCGACGCCGATTTGCAAGATGATGTAGCGGCGATTCGGGAATTTGTGCAAAAGTTTCGCGAAGGCTATGACATCGTCTACGGCGTGCGCCGGCGGCGCGATGCCGATACATGGTTCAAGCGCCATACGGCGCAAGGGTTTTATCGGTTGATGAAGGCGTTTGGCGTCGATCTCGTTTACAATCACGCCGACTATCGCCTTATGAGCCGGCGCGCTGTGGACGCGCTTGAACAGTTCGGGGAAGCGAACTTGTTTTTGCGCGGCATCGTTCCACTTTTGGGCTTTCGGTCGGCGACGGTTTATTATGACCGAAAAGAGCGGCTGGCCGGGAAAACGAAATATCCGCTGAAAAAAATGATCGCCTTTGCGCTTGACGGCGTGACGTCGTTCAGCGTCACCCCGATCCGTTTCATTTCGCTCGTTGGGTTTCTCTCGTTTGTCGTCAGCTTGATGTTTGGCGCCTATTTTCTTTTTCTCAAATGGGTCGGGCATACGGAAACGGGTTGGACGTCGCTCATTACGTCCATCTGGCTGTTAGGGGGCTTGCAGCTGATGGCGCTCGGGCTGATTGGTGAATATATTGGAAAAATTTACAAAGAAACGAAACGGCGGCCGCGCTATATCATCGATTTGGATTTGTGGAATTGGCCGCTGCCGCAGCGGCTGTCGCCGGCGGCGCCGTCCGAAGAGGGAGGGGCGGCCGAATGGACGCGTTCGTAATGGAACAAAAAGGGAGGTGCGCTTTGGCGGCCGCCTTTTTTCTTTGTCTTGCAATTCAAAAAAAGAAAGAGTAGACTGATGGATGGGGAGAATGGATCATTCCATTGGCCGAAAATACGGCGAAAGTCAGTGTATGGCCGGCGAAAAGGCTTGGAAAGGGGAGAAACCGGAAATGGCCAATTGGCATGAATGGGCGGAACTGCTCGAGCGGGTAAGAGAGGAGAATCCGCTCGTCCATAATATCACGAATGTCGTTGTGACGAATTTTACGGCAAATGGGCTGCTTGCGCTTGGCGCTTCGCCGGTGATGGCGTATGCGAAAGAGGAAGTGGGCGAGATGGCGAAGCTCGCTGGAGCGCTTGTCCTCAATATTGGGACGTTGAATGACAAAGAGGTGGAAGCGATGCTTGTCGCCGGCCAGGCGGCCAATGAAGCCGGCGTGCCGGTCATTTTCGACCCGGTCGGGGCCGGGGCCACGCGCTACCGGACGGAGACGGCGCGCCGCATCGCGGAACAAGTCAAGCTCGCCGTGATCCGTGGCAATGCGGCGGAGATCGCCAATATGATCGGTGAGGCGTGGGCGATTAAAGGAGTTGACGCCGGCGGAGGAAGCGGCGATCGAGTGGCATTGGCCAAACGGGCGGCGGAGCAGCTCGGCGCCGTTGTCGCGATTACTGGAAAAGAGGACGTCGTTGCGGACGGACAGACGACGTATCTGATTCAGAACGGCCATCCGTTGTTGACAAAAGTGACCGGAGCGGGCTGCTTGCTGACATCGGTTGTCGGAGCGTTTGCGGCCGTTGAGCGCGATGCGGCGGCAGCGGCGGTGGCCGCGCTTGTGTATTACGGCGTCGCAGCGGAGCAGGCGGCGGCCAAAGCCGGGGAGCGCGGACCGGGCAGCTTCCAGACGGCGTTTTTGGACGCGTTGGCGTATACAAGCGTCGATGATGTCAAACGGTATGGCCGGGTGGAACAACGGTAAAAGGGGAGGAGAAACACGATGGTGTACAAAGCGTTGACGATTGCCGGGTCGGACAGCGGCGGCGGCGCCGGCATCCAAGCCGATCTCAAAACGTTCCAGGAGCTCGGCGTCTTTGGCATGTCAGCGATCACGGCGGTGACGGCGCAAAACACACTTGGCGTGCAAGGCGTCTTTCCGCTGTCGGCGGAAGCAGTCGCCGCCCAGATCGAATCGGTGGCCGCCGATTTAGGCGCGGATGCGGTGAAAACCGGCATGCTCTTTAGTGCCGAGATCATTCGTACGGTTGCTGAACAAGTGAAAAAACAGAAATGGGAGCGGCTGGTCGTCGACCCGGTGATGATCGCCAAAGGCGGCGCTCCGCTGTTGCAAGAGGAAGCGGTGGCCGCGCTGAAAGAAGAGCTGCTGCCGATGGCGCTTGTCATTACACCGAACATTCCAGAAGCGGAAGCGTTGACGGGCGTTGTCATCCGCACGATGGATGACCGCCGTGAAGCCGCGCGCCTCCTCCACCGGATGGGCGCCCGCTATGTCGTCGTGAAAGGCGGCCATGACGATGATGGCGAAGAAACCGTCGACTTGCTGTATAACGGCAGCGAATTTTCCTATTTTAAAAGCAAGCGAATTGACACGCGCCATACGCACGGAACCGGCTGTACGTTTGCCGCGGCGATCGCCGCTGAGCTGGCGAAAGGGCGGCATCCTGTCGACGCTGTCGCGACGGCGAAGGCGTTTGTGCAATCGGCGATTGCCCATCCGCTCGGCATCGGCCAAGGCCATGGGCCGACGAACCATTGGGCGTACCGCCAATACGGAGAGTGAGAACGATGGCGCGCATCGCGAGCGGTGAAATGAAGGAGCGGCTGGCTGTTTACTTCATTATGGGAAGCCAAAACAGCGAACGTCCGGCCGCCGATGTGCTGAAAGAAGCGCTTGACGGCGGTGTGACGTTGTTTCAATTCCGCGAAAAAGGGCCGGGCGCTTTAAAAGGGGCGGACAAAGAGGCGCTCGCCCGGCAGCTGCAGCGCCTTTGCCGCGCTTATGGGGTGCCGTTTATCGTCAACGATGACGTCGAGCTGGCCCTCGCCATTGATGCCGACGGCGTCCATGTCGGTCAAGACGATGAGGACGCGCGGCGCGTGCGGGAAAAAATCGGCGATAAAATTTTGGGCGTCTCAGCGCACAACGTCGAAGAAGCGATGGCGGCCGTTGAGGCGGGCGCCGATTACCTCGGCGTCGGCCCGATTTACCCGACCAGTTCGAAAGAGGATGCAAAGGAAGCGCAAGGACCGGATGTTCTCCGCCGCTTGCGCGAAGCCGGCATCACCATTCCAATCGTCGCCATTGGCGGCATTACGGCTGCGAACGCCAAAACCGTTGTGGAAGCCGGGGCGGATGGAGTATCCGTCATCAGCGCCATCGCTTCGGCTCCGTCGCCAAAGGCGGCGGCCGCCGCCTTAGCGGAAGCGGTGCGGGCAGCTCGCACGCGCTGAATGAAAAAGTCGGTTTCCACTTGTAGGCAAAGCGCCATAAATGGAAAAAGGGGCTGACCCAAAAGGCTGTCTGCCTTCAGGATAGACACAAAATATAGTGCGAAAGAAGAGGTCAGTACGTATATATAGAGACGAAAGAGGGTGTCCCGATCCTTTTGGGACACCCCCTTCTTTTTTGACTGCTAGGTCGTTGTCTGCCGCCAGTTCGGCCATCGCCATTCCAACAGCGGCCGCACGAGCCGGACGACCGGCTTGCTTCCAAGGATGAGCATCATGGCAACCGACAGTGCAAGCAGAAGCGGATAGCCGTGCACATCCATAATAAAGTCTGGGAATGGCGTCTCGTGCAAATATTTTAAAATAAACCCGTGCAAGATATAGATGTAAAACGTGCGCGCCCCGAGCACGGAAAAGGAGAAGCGACGGCTCGGGATGAGCGACAGAAAGCCAAACATCATGAGCAGGCTCGCCCCATAAATGGCGAGGCGGCTCGCAATGCCGGCTGGTTCCGAGACGCCGAGCGTATCGTACGATTTCGAGCCGTACAGCCAATCTTGCGGCAAATCCGGAAACCCGAAATGGATGACGAAAAACATGCTAACAAGCACAAATAGCGAAACGAGGCGCACTGGGGCGGCAAACAAGCGCTCGATCGCCGACTTTTGAAAGAAAAATCCAAGCAAAAAGAACGGGAAAAACGTGAGCGTCCGCGACAAGCTCAGCCATTTTTCCGCTTCCATCATGCCGCCGGTCAAGCCGAGAAGAAGCGCCATCGGCAATGCGATCCGCTTTGGCAGCCGGCCGAACCATAACAGCAGCACGTTCCAGCTAAACAGGCTGAGCAAAAACCATAAACTCCAATGCGGGGTCAATAAGTCAAGTTCCAGCGACTGTTTGTCATACAGGAAGAAATAGTAGATCGAATACAGCAGCTGGAACAGAACGTACGGGATGAGCAATTTTTTCGTGATTTTTTGCAAGTAGCCGTGCTCATGGAATTTTTTGGCGAAATAGCCGGAAATGAAAATGAACGCTGGCATGTGGAAAAAGAAAATCCACGTATACAAGCTGTGCACCCATAAGACGCCGTCAATGTACGGGCGTAGAAAGTGGCCAAACACGACGAGGAGCATGAGCGCGCATTTCGCGTTGTCAAAATAATAGTCCCGCTCCTTCATAGTGTTTCCTCCTTTCTATACACACCAATTCGAATCATACTCCTTCTTTTTGAGGGAGTCAACGCAGAAACGAAGCGATGGGATGTCCGCTGTCATCAGTTTGCCAAAGAAAGGGGATGATTCGGTGAAAAACGATCGGCACGAAATGGGCGATATGACGCAGTTGCTTGAAATCATCAACGCCAAAGGAGACGAAGGCGAGCTTCATGAGATCGTCTGCAGCGACGAGTTGTTTTGGAAAAGCTTGCGGGCGCAGGCGGAGGACAGTGCGAAAGGAGGGGAGTAGATGGAACTGTTGCGGGCGAAGCGAATGGCTGAAGCTGGGGAGATCGTTCCGGTGATGTATAAAGGGAAACAAGTGGTGATTCAGCACGTCGATGATGAGCGCGAAATGGCTCGCGTTTATTTCACCGATGAGCCGGAACACGAACAAGACGTACCGGTGCGACTGCTTGAGGAACAATGAGAGATGGGCAAATTGTCGCCGTTTTGTCAAGGGAAAGACGATGACACCGTCCGTTCTTCTATGGTATAATGATTCAAGAAACGACGCTTGAACATTGGAGTGACAAACATGAACATCGGCTTTGGAGAAATTGCGCTCATCGTCTTTTTCGCTTTGCTCATTTTCGGACCGAAAAAGCTGCCGGAGTTAGGACAAGCGGCCGGGAAAACGCTGCGCGAATTTAAGAATGCGACAAAAGGCATCATCGACGATGACGAGACGACAAAAGCGCAAAAATAAGAGGTTGGGCATAGAGGCCTGGCCTCTTATTTTTGTATTTCGTCCGTGACTAGCCATTTCCTCCGCGATGCGGCAAAAAAGAGACAAGCTCTGTCAAGGGGCGCTATATACATATATATGGAGGCATGTTGGCTCGTTGGGATAAGCCGTGGCGGAGGGGTTTCGTGATGATCAAAAAAATGGCGGCGGTGATTGTCGGCAGTCTGCTTCTTGGCGTTGGCATCAACGTCTTTTTAGTCCCTCACCATTTGCTTGATGGGGGGATGATCGGGCTCGGGCTGATCGCCAAATACGTGTGGCACGTTCAGGCTGGGTTGACGATGATCGTCTTAAGCGTTCCGCTTTATGCAGCCGCATGGTTTTACTACCGCCCGTTTTTTTACAACAGCTTGCACGGACTTTTATTTTCCTCATGGATGATTGACGTATTGTCCGTTTTGCGCGGCGTGGTGGTGTTGGATTCGCTTTTGAGCGCGGTCATCGGCGGGGTGCTGGTCGGCGCGGGCATCGGCTTGATGCTGCGCGAGGAGACGAGCACGGGCGGGACCGACCTGCTCGCCCAGTTTATCGCTAGATGGACGAACTGGAACGTCGGGATCATCATTTTTGTCATTGACGCCTGCATTATTTCAGCTGGGAGCATGATCATCGACTCAGTGCCGTTTGTCCACTCGCTTGTCGTTGTCACGGTCGTCGGGGCGGTGACGACGATGTTGACGCGCGAAAAAACGATGGGGGTATAGCTCGAATCCCCATCGTTTTTCGTTTCAGCAGATAGGCGCTCCTCTATGGGAATGCGGCACCGAAGGCGCCGTTTCCGGCTGTTTGCTGATTGATGCTGTGGGGGAGTTTTAACATCGTTCGCACAGGAGATGAGAATTTTGTCCGTTTGACCTTTCCCAGCGACGAGTTCCCCAATCATTGGCGGAAGGAGCATCGGTTATCGCTTAGCCAGCTCGAGCGCGCGGTAGACGTTAATCAGCCCATAGCCGTAATACGGATCTTTTCCTCTCTCTCCCAAATCGTCAGCGCTTTCGAGAATAATGTCGCGCACTTCATCGTTCGAAAGCCGCGGGTTGACGGAGCGGATCAAAGCGGCGAGCGCGGTGACGTGCGGCGCGGCCATCGACGTGCCGGAAAGGGCGGCGTACCGGTGGCCGGCAAACGTGCTGGCAATGTTCGTTCCAGGCGCGACGACATCCACATAGTCGCCGTAGTTGGAATAAAGTGCATAGGAAAGATCCGGATTGACAGCGCCAACACTGATCACTTCTGGATACGCGGCCGGAAAGCTCGGCTGTGATGTGCTGTCGTTGCCGGAAGCGGCGACAAGCACGACATCATGGGCGTCGGCGTAGCGGATCGCCTCTTCAAGCACCGAGGACGGTTGGTAGTTGCCAAGGCTTAAATTGATGACCTTTGCCCCGTGGTCGACCGCCCAGCGGATGCCTTTCGCCACGTCGATGCTCGTTCCATAGCCGTCCGCATTTAATGCTTTGACGGCCATGATCGGGTTGAACCATGTTATGCCGGCGACTCCTTCGTCGTTGTTCGGCTGTGAGGCGATAATGCCAGCGACATGGGTGCCATGGCCATTTTCGTCATTCGGAGAGCGGTCGTCGGCCAATACGTTGTATCCGGGACCAAGGCGGCGGATTAAATCGGGATGGGTCAAATCGACCCCGCTGTCAATGATGGCGACAGGCACGGTTTGTTTGCCGCGCGACAACGTCCAGCCGTCTTCAGTATGAATGGCCGGCAAGTTCCACTGGTAGCGGGCGTAAAACGAATCGTTCGGGATCAGCGCCGGCTTGTTCCACTCATTTTGCATGTAAATGTAGTGCGGTTCGCAATAATCAACCATCGGAAGGGATCGGAAATAGCGGCGCATCTCTTCGTACGTTTGCCCGCGCGAACGGAATACAAACACGTGGTCGACCTGCTTGATGAGCTGGCCGGCGATGGCTGCCTCCATTTGTTGAAGACGGCTTTCCGATGGCAATGCCCGAAAGCGGACGACGATCTCATTGGCGAAATAATGGCTTCGGTCACCGCGGCGATTATGGAGGATTTCCCGAATGCGCGGGTGCTTGTTCAACTGCTGTTTCAGCTGTTCGCCTGCGCTTAAGCTGTCTAAGGCGACAACGGTTGGATGGGTGGGTGCGACCTCGGCGTCAAACGGCTTCAGCCGTGGTGGAGCCGGGGCGTTTTCTTCTAGAGCCGGTCGCCCCAAGGCGGCTGCGGCAACGAGTAGAGCAACAACCGCGCTGGTCGCGGCCCATATTCGGTATCGGCGTTTCACGCTGTTCACCTCCTTGTTGTTAGGATGGGCGATTGACGGACAAATCATGAAAAATGGGATTCACCTTTTGCCATGGTGAAATCCCATTTTCTTCTTCAGCGGCCGACCGATTGCATACAGATGCAATTTGAAGTTTTCACATTTGCGGCTTTTGCCGAGCATTTGATCGACTGTCGGGAGACCGAACAACGCCGCTTTCAGCCTCATGTATGGGGCTGAGAAGCGGATGGTTGTTCGGTCTTCCGTCACGCCAAGGCGTGACGGGGGCAAGCCTGTGGCTTGCCCTCGACAGTCGAAAAATAGATAAGCGGCTTTTCTGTCCAAGATATGTTAAACGTTTTGATTGCATCTAGTGTGCTAAGCGTTACTGTTCTCCTTCTCTTAGCCGCCGGCGCCGTTCTTCTTTTGCGCCGGGGCGAGTATGCGTTTGTGCCGGATGGGAGCGATATTGCGCCGTATGAAGCGAGCAAACAGAGATGGGTTGATCGTCAGCGAGCCGGGTTATCGGTTCAATGAGCAAAACAATGCCGTGGCCGCTTGGCAAAATACGCTCAATCCTCCGCCGCCAAATGAACGGATCAGCGAGGAGCGGGCGGCGAGAGGAAGAGAGGTGTTTGTCCGCGCCGGCTGCATCCGCTGCCATGCCGGGGCGTATTTGACGAACAACCGCGTCGTGGCGGCGAATGTCATCGGCACGGAACCGTCACGGGCGAAAGCACTGAAAAAGACAGAAAAAGTGTTCGGAGAGGCCGTGTTGTACGCTCCGGATACGCCGGTCCCGATCCCAAAGGGGGCGAAAGTATTGAACGTGCCGACGAACCGTTTAGATCCAAAACAACTCAGGCTTGCCTTCGCCCACGGTGATTCGCCGGGCGGGTATAAAGTGCCGAGCCTCATCGGCCTGGCGTGGAGTGCGCCGTATTTGCACGACGGCGGCGTGGCGGTTGGGCCGAACGGTGAGCTCGGGCTTTCGGGCACCGTTCAAAAAGGCATCGCCCCTGATGCGCGCAACAGTCTGCGGGCGCTGATCGACCGGACGTGGCGCGGCCGCGTCATTGCCGCGAATGCCGCCGTTCCAGCTCTAAAGTCGGTGCATGTGACCGGCGCCGGGCACCGGTATTGGATCGACCATCAAGCCGGGTTTACGAAGGAAGAGCAAGAGGCGGTATTGGACTATTTGTTGTCGCTCACGTCGCACTGATCGCATCGAGCGTCGTTTATTCTGTGCTCATGCCGCTGGGAATAGTTCCCTTGCAACGCTGTTATAAGACGGCTCACACTAATAGGCAAGGGAGGGAAAGCGATGAGCGAAACATGTTTTTACTGTCAGTGCGAGTGCGATGACAAGGTGCATTACGTATCGTTCCATACGAATGGCGAAGAACACGAAGAAACGCTTTGTCCGGAATGTTACCAAGAATGGCTGCAGGGCATGAAAGGTTGACCTTTCTTCCTGCTTTCATTTCGCTCGGAAGCGGGGCTTTTTCGCGAAATGATGATGAAAAAACCGCACCGTGGTCAAACTGGTGCGGTTTTTTGGGACAGCGGCGGAGTGGCGATGATGTCCGCCAAATCGCCGTCTTCGTCATAGGCGCGGTAGACAGCGGCTTTCGTACGCGGAGCATGGACCGATAAAAAGAGAATGCGCTCCTTGCCTTCACGGGCGACTTTCGTTTCCATTTTCAATGACACTCCGTTTATCGTGAGCGAGTAGAACCGGTACGTCAAGCCAAGCCATGTGCGTTCTTGTCGAACGGTATCCGGATGATGGCGGATGAACGCAGCGAGCTCGGCGAACGAATGCATCTCCCGCTCGAGCCATTCGCGGATGGCACTTGCCGCCTGCTCCAACCAGCCTTTCCAAAACGTTTTCATCGGCATCACCTTTTTTCATCCATCATGCCCATTTCCGCTGTTCATTATGCAGGGAGGCGGATGGAAAACGTCGTCATGTCTTCATCGGATAAACAGCGGATATCTCCGCCATGGTCTTCAATCACTTTTTTGCAAATGTACAGGCCGATGCCGGTTCCGAGTTTTTTTGTCGTAAAAAACGGCTCGAAAATCGTTTCCACAATGTCGGCCGGAATGGACGGACCGTTGTTGGCGATTTCGATGATGATGCTTCCGTCTTGGCAACGGGCGGCGATGTTGATCCGCCGCGGTTTTTCCCTCTCTTTCACCGCTTCGATCGAGTTGAGCAAAATGTTTACCAGCACCTGGCGCAGCTGATCTTTATAGGCAAATATATGTATGGATTCATCGATCGCCACCGAAAGGTCGACATCGCTGTCGACGATCGTGGCGTATAAAAACTCGATAATTTCCTCCAACAACTGGTGAAGTGAAAACGTTTCCTTTTCGCTTTCAACAATTTCTTTGCGTGAGGCATGCAAAAATTGCGAAATGCGAAATTTCAGCTGCTGCAACTCATGGTCGATAATGTCTAAATAAGGAAGATGCGGATGCTCAAACTTCAATAATTGAATAAAACCAATAATAGCCGTAAGCGGATTGCGAAACTCATGGACAAAACTCGATGACATTTGTCCGAGCAGCGTCAGCCGGTCTTGATGCGATCTGGCAATGAGCGCGTTTTTTTCATGCAGTTCTTTTTCTTTTAACTCATTGTATTTTGTGATGACATGAAACAGAAATTGGTCAAACAGCTCGTTCAAATGGTCGATGAGCGGGGACAGCTCGTCGACCGACAGCGGCGCGGCGAGCGCGTGGTTGATGACGAGCCGCCTCCCAAGGTTGACGTTGTAGACGAGAGCTCCGATGCCGACATTCATTTCCGCACGTTCTTTCGCGATTTTGTTGGCTAACCGTTCGACCGTCTCGCTAGATAGCGACCGCAACAGCGCTTCTTTGACCAGCTCAAACACTGCTAAGCCGTTTTGTTCGACATGATCGATGTATTTGTCATCGTCGGCAATTTTCATATGTTGCCGCCAATAGGCGAGAAAGTTCGGCAAATGGGCTTCTAAATGGGTGACGAGCTGCTGTGCCGCAGATGCCAAAAAAGCCACCTCGCTTTCCATCGTTTATTTTTTATTATAAGGGGGAATATCGGACTAGAACAGAGGAAAAATCGCAATCGATCCGGCTAAATGAACGTCCTTTTGCGAAAAGCGATCCAAAAACGCCTGGTGCTGCGGACCGGACAGACTGTTTGAATGAAAAAGGAAAAATCATTTATAATGAATGGGACGAACAAATATTTTGCAAAAGGTTGGGGACGATCGTGAAATTGTATGACTCGATTTTAGATTTGATCGGCGGCACGCCGATTGTCAAGTTGCGCCGCCTTCCTGATCCAAACGGGGCAGAGGTATACATAAAGCTCGAATCGTTCAACCCAGGCGGAAGCGTCAAAGATCGGCCCGCTTGGGAAATGATCCGACGCGCGGAGGCGGAAGGGAAAATTACACCGGGAAAAAGCACGATCATCGAACCGACGTCCGGCAACACCGGCATCGGCCTGGCCATGGTGTGCGCCGCCAGGGGGTATCGCTGCATCATTACGATGCCCGACAATGCGACGGTCGAACGGGTGAAAATTTTAAAGGCGTACGGAGCCAAAGTCTATTTGACGCCGGCGGAGAAGCGGATGCAAGGGGCGATCGATGAGGCAAACCGGCTTGCTAGCGAAATCCCTGACAGCTTTATTCCGATGCAGTTTGAAAATCCGGCCAATCCGGATGCACACCGGCATACAACAGCGGTGGAAATTTATGAAGCATTTGATGGACGGCTCGATGCGTTCGTGTTAACCGCCGGCACCGGCGGGACGGTGACCGGAACAGGGGAGGAGCTGAAAAAACGCATCCCGAATTTGCGCATTTACGTCGTTGAACCGTACGGTTCGCCTGTGTTGTCGGGCGGCAAGCCGGGGCCGCACAAAATTCCCGGCACGGGTCCGGGGTTTATCCCGAAAATTTTAAATCGCTCGATTTATGATGACATTTTTTTGATCAAAGATGAGGATGCCCAACAGATGGCGCGCGAACTGGCGGCGAAGGAAGGCATTTTGGTCGGCGCTTCGGCCGCTGCCAGTGCCTATTACGCCATCAAAGTGGCGAAACAGCTCCCCAAAGGCGCCCGCGTCCTTTGCATGGCGCCCGATTCCGGCGAGCGGTATTTGTCATCCGATTTATTCGCTGATTAAGCGGACGTCGATCGACGAAAAAAGCGAGGATTTCTTGCCTTTCATGGGAAGGGAAGCATTCCTCTCTGCAAAACGAAGAGGAATGCTTTTGTTTAATCGTTCCTAGGAACTGTCCGATGGATTGAAGTCAGCGAATATTTATGCAAAATCTTCCGTTTTATACGATTGGAACATTTGTTTATTTCACTATTTTGGAATCCGCCAAAATGGTTTCGTCGGGCAGACTTCTAGGTTGCAGAAAGAGGATAATAGAGCAACAGTTGTCGCCCCTTTTTTCCTTCGCGCCGCCGTCCGCTGTCGATAAAACCGGCAGTCAAGTACAATCGCTGCGCTGCAACGTTTCGTTCATTGACAGCAAGCACAATTTCGTTAATATCGGAAAAATGGGTGTTGACGAAGGCTGGCAGCAAAGCGAGCGCCTGCTTGGCGAACCCTTTCCCTTGTTCTGGATAATTGATGGAAAAGGACCGGAGCAGCACGGCCCGCGGATTGTCGGTAAACGGTCGGATCTGTTTGCCGGTGTGGAGAACAAAAAAACCGACCGGTCGTTCTTGATGAAGGATGACAATCGGCTTTCTTTCTTTTTCCTCGGAGCATGCTTTGAGCGCCTCAGCGGGGAGTGCGGTGAATCGTTGCTGTTCTTTTGGCAGATCGAACGAGCGCAGCGTTGCGTCATGGTCGGAATGATAAAAACAGTGACGGATTTCATGAACCATTTCGAATTCCTCCATTTTTGATAAATCAGACAATATGATACCAATAACCCTTTTTGTTTTTTCATATTTTTCCTCTTGTTGGCACGGTCTCATCGCTGTGTGTTGACTATAGATTGACGATGGACGGCTGAAGGCTTTCGCTATGTGCATGAGGGAGAGCACAGAGAATGGTTGATTCGGTGAAAGTCGTTGTGAAAGGAAGAGAGAAGGTGTTCGCTTGGCCTCGAAAAGACAAGAGAAGTGGAACAACATGGCGCGCATCGCGTTGACGCTGGTGATTGGGGCGCTCGGCGGCTTTATTTTCGCCTTGTTCCGCATTCCACTCCATTGGATGCTCGGTCCAGCAGCCGCGTTGCTTTTGGTCGGCCGTTTTTGGAAGGGAGCGTTGTATTGGCCGGTCGGCATTCGCAACGCTGCGCTTATTCCGATCGGCTATACGCTAGGGGCATCGATGACGGCAGGAACGCTTGTGGAGATGGGCCGGCAATTGCCGGTGATGTTGCTGGCGACGGTGTTGATTTTGCTGTTTAGCTTCCTTGTTTCTTGCCTTGTCGCGAGATGGACAAAGATTCCGCTCCGTTCAGTCGTCACCGGCAGCATCCCCGGCGGATTGTCGCAAATGCTTGTGTTGGGCGAGGAGCTCGACGGTGTCGATGCAACGATTGTCACGTTTTTTCAAGTGATGCGCCTGATGGGCGTCGTGTTTCTCGTCCCGCTTATCGCCTTAAGCCCGTTCTTTTCCGGCGGCGCTGAGGCGGGGACGGGCGCAGAATGCGGACAAGGGGCGCATTGGAGCGTCGGTCTTGTTTGGCTGTATTTGATCGTCACGGTTGCCAGCGCGATCATCGGAAGGCGCATCAAACTGCCGACTGCCTATTTGCTTGGCCCGATCATCGGAACATCGGCTCTGGTCATTGCCGGGACGCCGGCGCCCCATTTGCCAGCGCCTTTGTTAGATATCGCGCAAATCGCGATGGGCGCTTATCTAGGCTTAATGCTGAAACCGGCTCGCATCGCGGAAAAGGGAAGAGCCGTGCTGGCGGCTGTGGTTACCGGTCTTGCGCTCATTTTGTTTTCCATGGCTTCGGCATTTGTCTTAACGGCTCTGCATGGCGTGCCGTATTTGACAGCGTTCATCGCCTTGGCGCCGGGGGGCATGGATCAAATGGGAATTTTGGCGCGGGAAGCGCATGCCGACCTTGCCGTTGTGACAAGTTATCAAATGTTCCGCATTTTTTTCATTTTGCTTGTCGTTCCACCGGTGCTGAAAAAACTGTTTGCCGCCCGCTGGTTTCGATGGATCGAACGATGGGCCATACATCATGGTGGACGGTCCATGCAGTCTGCGTCAATCAAAAAGAAAGGGCTGTGACAAGAAACAAATATATGCTAAACTAGAAAGAAAAAGGAGGGGGTTGCCATGAATCATTCGACCGTTTATCGTCCGCATAGCCCAGTGGCGAAGTTGGCGGTTTCCTTTTTAGCGGCGCTGGCCGTCGCGACGGCGGGGCTGTATGCCGGGCAATGGGTGCCGGCTGGCCTGTATTTGCCCCTTTACGGGCTTGAACTTGTGCTGCTGTTGGTCATGATGTTCGCCCGCGTGAAAAAAGCGGTCGGCTATCCGCTTATGTTTGCGTTTATGTTTGTCTCGGGGGCGACGCTCTATCCGCTCATCGGCTATTACATTTCCATCATCGGCGCGGCGGCGGTGTTCAAAGCGTTTGCGCTGGCCGTTGTATCGTTTTCCGGCGTTGCCATTTACGCAGCGAGAACGAAAGAAGATTTTTCGTTCCTCGGCGGGTTTTTGATGCTGGGCGCGTTTGCGCTCCTTGGCTTGCTGATCATCCAATGGTTCATCCCATTCTCAAGCGTAGGGCAAATGGGCATCGCCGCTTTGGGGATTCTGATTTTCCTTGGCTTTACGATTTACGACATCAACCGTTTGGCCCGCTATGGCTTTACGGAAGCGGACATCCCGATGATTGTGGTCAATATTTACCTTGATTTCATCAACTTGTTTGTCTACATTTTGCGTTTTTTCGCCAGCGATGAGGATTGAGCGCCAAAAAGGGGCTGACCCAAAAGGCCGTCTGTCTTTAAGATAGGCACAACATATAGTGTTAAAGAAGCGGTCAGCACGCATATATGGAGGCGGAAGAGGGCGTCCCCATCCTTTTGGGACACCCTCTTTTTCCATGACGGTGGCATTGATCAAAGCGGCAAGTCGAAATGGTGCGGCTGTTTTTTTACGGCATTAAAGGGGAAACGCGGTGAGGCAGGAATCGGCAAACGGTGGGGCGAATATAGAGAAAGAAATGGAGAAGAAAGGAGCCTCATGATGAAGTTTGCCGTCAATGTATCGACGATTTTCACGGAAGCGCCGTTTCTCGCCCGGTTTGCCAAGGCGAAGCAGCATGGGTTTTCGCACGTTGAATGCCAGTTTCCGTACTCGGTGGCTCCTGAGGCGATTGCTGATGAACTCGAGCAGCTTGAGCTGTCGCTTGTTTTGCTGAATTTGCCCGCTGGCGATTGGGAAAAGGGGGAGCGCGGGCTCGCCATTTTTTCTGACCGTCATGATGAATTCCGGCGTGCACTGGAGGAAGGAGTGCGTTATGCGCTCGCGCTCGGTGTACCGAATCTTCATTGCATGGCCGGAGTGTTGCCAAGGGACTTGCCGCGCGAGCGGGCGAAGGAGACGTATATGCGCCGCATTGACGAAGCGGCTGCAACGCTTGCTGTTCATGGTTTGACGCTGACGATTGAACCGATCAATCCGTTCGATATGCCCGGCTACTTTTTAACCGATATTGAGGAAGCGGCGGCGATCATCCGCGATCTCGGCCGGACGAATGTGAAATTGCAATATGACGTCTATCATATGGCTCGGCTCGGACGCAATGTGACAGCGATGTTTGCCGACTACGCACCGCTCATCGCGCATGTGCAATTCGCTGATGCCCCCGGGCGGCATGAGCCGGGGACGGGAGAGCTTCCGTATCGCGAGATTTTCGCATTTTTGCAAGAGCACGGCTACAATGGAGCGATTGGACTTGAGTACATTCCATCAGGGAAAAGCAGCGAAAGTTTTGTTTGGTATGATGAATACCGCGGAATGAAAGGGGGAGGCGGACGATGACACGCGTCGGCTTTATTGGATTGGGCGTGATGGGCTCGCGCATGGCTAGACGGCTGCTTGAAGCGGGATTCAATGTCACGGTGTACAACCGTACGACAGAAAAAGCGGTTCCGCTTGTCAACCTTGGCGCCCGACAGGCGGCGACAGTGGCAGAGCTGGCTGGCGAGGCGGATATCATTTGCACGTGCTTATCGATGCCGGATGATGTCATCGAGGTGTATACAGGTGAAGGCGGCGTCCTTAGCGCGGCCCATCCGGGGACGATTTGCCTTGATTTTACAACCGTCGGTCCGAAAACAAGCCGGTTTGTCGCTCGGCGCGCCGATGAGCACGGCGTCGCCTATTTGGACGCGCCGGTAAGCGGCGGGCCGGAAGGGGCGGAGCAAGGGGCGCTGACGATCATGGTCGGCGGGGCGAAAGAAGCATGGGAGCGGGTGCGTCCGTTGCTTCGGGTGTTAGGAAAAACGGTTGAATATTTAGGAGAAAGCGGCGCCGGCAGCGCGGCAAAAGCGATCAACCAGTACTTGGTCGCCGTCCATTCGGTCGCCGCGGCGGAAGCGATGGTCGCTGGCGTCGCTTATGGGCTTCATGCCGGGAAGCTGTATCGGCTGTTAAAAGAAAGCTATGGAGACAGCCGGATGTTGCGCCGCCATATGGAGCAGTTCGTGTTGCCGCGTCGATTCACTCCTGGCGGGGCGGTCAAGTATGTACATAAAGATGTGCGCTTGGCGAACGAGTTGATGGATGAAATCGGCCTTGGCCGCCGACTCGGCATTCAAGCAGAAGAAGCGTTTGCCGCAGCGATCGCCGCAGGCCTTGCCGACTTGGATATGGCCGCGGTCATTCAGCCGCTCGAGCAGCGGGTCGGAGTGGTGGTGGAAGAGACGGAATGAACAAAATGATCCCTAAATTCAAAAAATTCATTGAAAAAATGGATGAGCGATGGTTTAATAGAAGTAGCAGGAGGGCTGGCCCCAAAGGTTGTTTTGGGCTAAATCACTTGTATATATGACGGTGATCGGAAAAGGTGTCCCGATTCTTTTGGGACACCCTCCGCCTGATAAAGAAAACGGTTCGAGCGGTTCGCTTTTTTTTACAGATAAAAAGAAACGATGTTTCTTATTACGAAACGAAGGAGGGCGCTCATGCTTTCATTGACATGGATTGAGGAGCTGCAGGCGTTTTTGCATCCAGAACAGATCAAACGGAATGAATCGTTCCATCCCCTCGGCAATGATGGGGCGGTGGCCGTCTATCCGCGAGCAGAGGAAGAAATCGCTGCGGTGCTCCGCTATGCCGACCGCCATGGCAAAAAAGTCGTCATCGCTGGACGCGGCACAAAACGGGGATTTGGCGGGCAGCGGGAACAGGCGGACATCTTGTTGTCGCTTGAACAGTATACCGGCATCGTCGAACATGCGGCCGCTGATATGACGGTCACCGTCAAGGCAGGAACGAAATTTGGCGATTTGCAGCGCGAGCTCGCCCCGTATCGGCAAAAGGTCGCCTTGGATCCGTTTTGGCCGGAGGAAGCGACGATCGGAGGGGTGATTGCGGCGAATGACAGCGGCCCGAAGCGGCTCGGCTACGGATCGGCGCGCGATTCGGTGATCGGGCTGCGCGTCGTCTATCCGAACGGGACCGTCATTCGTTCCGGAGGCAAAGTGGTGAAAAACGTCGCCGGCTACGATATGAACAAGCTGTTCATTGGGGCGATGGGGACGCTCGGGGTGCTGAGCGAGATTACGCTCAAGCTTCGACCGCTCGCGAAATATGAAAGCGTTGTGTTGCTGTCGTTCCCAAGCGGCGATCTTCATGACATTCGCTCGTTTGCCGTTTCGTTCCTTGATACAATGATGGAGCCGATTTGTTTTGAACTGCTCAATCCGGCGCTTTCCGAGCGGCTGACGGGACGGCCGGTTTATACGCTTGTGATCGGGTTTGAAGATGTGGAAAACGCCGTCCATTACCAAGAGCATTGGGTTGAACGACTGCGGCCGAAAGCGGTGGAAATGTCCATTTTAGCCGGCGAAGAGACAGCGGCGTTTTGGCGGACGTTTTACACGATTGCACCGAACGGGCGTCTGGAGCAGGCGGAAAACAGTGTTGAAGCGGCAGTGAAAATCGGGGTTGTCAACTTGGATGTGCTTTCGGTCTTGCGTGAAAGCGTTTTAATCGCTGACCGTTGCCATGTCCGCATCGAGGCGCACGGCGGATTGGGCCACGGGCTTTGTCAGGCGTATGTACATGGGAGTGAAGAAGGAGTGTTGGCGGCAATAGAGGAGCTGCGTCAGGCAGCGGTTCGCCTGGGCGGCTACGCGATTGTGAAACATTTGCCGCTTTCGCTGCGCCAGCGCGTCGACGTCTGGGGCGGAAAGCCGTCGTACTTTTTCCTGCTCGAAGGCATTAAGCGAAAAATCGATCCGAACAAAACGGTCAACGATCAACGCTTTATTGGGGGGATTTAATGATGAGCACGATGACCAATGAGCGGGCGGACAGCCCGGCGTGTGCGACCGCGAGTCTTGGAAACTATCGTTTTCACGATTTGCCGGACCCGAGCAAGTGGGCTGATTGCGTTCATTGCGGCATGTGTTTAGAATCATGCCCGACGTATGAACAGACGGGTGAAGAACAGCACTCTCCGCGCGGCCGCGTTCATTTGATGAAGTCGGTCGGCGAAGGGAAGCTTGAGTTGACGCCTGATTTGCTCGATCCGATTTTTACGTGCCTCGATTGCCGTGCATGCACGACGGCTTGCCCGGCCGATGTCGATGTCGGTGGGCTCATTGAACAAGTGCGCGGCCAGCTCCGCCAGGCGGTTCCGCTCACCGGTTGGAAGGCGCTTGTCAGCGACGTTTTCTTAAAAGGCATTTTTCCGCATCCGTCGCGCCTCGATTGGCTCGGCCGCCTGCTGAAATGGTACCAAAAAAGCGGCTTGCAGACGGTGGCGCGCAAAACCGGACTGCTGCGTGTCATGCCCGATCACTTGGCTGAGATGGAGGCGATTTTGCCAGCGGTCGGTACGCCGGTTCGGAGAAAGTATAAACATCAGCCGCTCATTAAGGCGAAGGGGGAAACAAAGCGGACCGTCGCGATTTTGACCGGATGCGTCATGGATGTTATGTTTAGTGATATTAACGAAGCGACGATCCGTGTGTTGACCCATAACGGCAACGATGTCGTCATCGTCCCGAACCAGACGTGCTGCGGGGCGCTTCACGTTCACGCCGGCGACCGCGAAACCGGCCGGAAGCTTGCCAAGCAAAATATTGAGGCGTTTCAAGATGTCGACCATGTCATCGTTAACGCCGCCGGCTGCGGCTGCATGTTGAAAGAGTATCCGGAACTGTTCCGCCATGACCCGGAATGGCATGAAAAGGCGGAGCAATTTGCCGCCAAAGTTGAGGACGTGTCCAAATTTTTGCATGACACGGGCTTCAAACCGCCGAAAGCGGAATTGAACGTGCGCCTCACCTACCATGATGCGTGCCATTTGGCCCATGGCCAGGGCATCCGCCAAGAGCCGCGCGCTTTGATTGAAAGCATTCCGGGGGTGGAAATGGTCGCCATGCCAAACGCCGATCGTTGCTGCGGCAGCGCCGGCATTTACAACCTCACCCATCCGGACATGGCGCAAGCGGTGCTTGAGAGCAAAATGCAACACGTGCCGCAAGAGGTGGAGCTGATCTCGATGGGCAATCCAGGCTGCATGCTGCAAATGGCGCTTGGCGTCATGAAACATGGACGAAACCAAAAAATCGTCCATACGGTGCAGCTGCTCGATTGGGCGTACCAAAAAGAAGAAGGGAAGGACGTGCGTATATGAGAAAACGGCCGATTGCAACGAACGACCCGCACATCCAAGCGCTCGCCCGCATCGTTGGGGAACAGGCGATTTTATACCGGAAAGAAGATTTAATGGCGTATGACTGCGACGGCTTCACCGTCCACCGCCATTTGCCAAGGGCGGTTGTATTTCCAAACAGCACGGAGCAAGTGGCGGCGGTCGTCAAATACTGCCATGAGCATGATCTTCCGTTTCTCGCCCGCGGCGCCGGCACGGGGCTAAGCGGCGGGGCGATTCCGCTAAACGGCGAAGTCGTCATCAGCCTAACGCGGATGAAGCGGCTGTTGCACGTCGATCTCGAAAACCGGCGCGCCGTCGTCGAGCCGGGGTTTGTCAACTTGAAGTTGACGAACTCGGTCGCCCACCGCGGCTATTACTATGCGCCCGATCCGTCAAGCCAATATTGCTGCACGATCGGCGGCAACGTCGCGGAAAACGCTGGCGGCGCCCACTGCTTAAAATACGGAGTGACGACGAACCATATTTTAGGGCTTGAAGTCGTCTTGCCGAACGGCGAAGTGATGGAAATCGGAGGAAACGGCGTTCCGGATCCGCCCGGCTACGATTTGCTCGGGCTGCTGACCGGGTCGGAAGGGACGCTTGGCATCGTGACAAAAATCACCGTCCGTTTGTTGAAAAATCCCGAGGCCAAACAGACGGTGCTCGCCTATTTTGACGAAGTGGAAGATGCGAGCCAGACCGTTTCTGACATCATTTCCGCTGGAATCGTGCCGGCGGCGCTCGAGATGATGGATCAAACGGCCATCGAGGCGGTCGAAGCGGCCGCGTTTCCGGTCGGGCATCCGAAAGACATCGCCGCGCTGTTGCTCATTGAAGTGGATGGCATTTCCGCCGGGATCGACGAACAAATCAACGATATTTTAACGATTTGCCGCCGCCATCATGTGCGCGAAGTGAAAGTCGCCCAGTCAGAGGAAGAACGGGCCCGCTGGTGGGCGAACCGGAAAACCGGCTTTGGCGCCATGGGGGCGATTTCGCCTGACTATTTAGTGCAAGATGGCGTCATTCCGCGCAGCCGGCTGCCGGAAGTGTTGAACGAAATCGCCAATATTAGCCGCAAATACGGGCTTCGGATTGCGAATATTTTCCATGCTGGAGACGGCAATTTGCACCCGCTTGTGCTGTTTGATGCAAGCAAGCCTGGGGAGACGGAGCGGGCGCTTGCCGCCGGAAGCGAATGCCTCAAGGCGTGCGCGGCGGTCGGCGGATCGATCACCGGCGAACATGGCGTTGGCATTGAGAAAAAAGAAGAGATGCGCTTCATCTTCACTGACGAGGAAATTTTGGCGCAAACGGCCATCCGCGACGTGTTTAACCCGAAAAACTTGCTCAACGCCGGCAAGCTGTTCCCGACGCCGGGGCGTTGTGTAGAGACAAAGACGCCGTCGACAGTGAAATGAAAATTTTTTGAAAACGATTGCCAGTCATTTCGTTTCATGGTATCATCTTTTTAGAGAAATTGAGAAACAATGTTTCGTAATAAGAAACAAGAGAGGGGAAGAGAATGATGGGCGAATACGTACAAAAAGGGAACATCCAAGTCGCCAAAGTGTTGTACGACTTTGTCAACGAGGAGCTTCTGCCGAACAGCGGGTTGGATCAAGACAAGTTTTGGAGCGATTTCGGCGCGCTCATTTCCGACTTGACGCCGCGCAACAAAGAATTGCTCGCCCGCCGCGACGAAATTCAAGAAAAATTGAATGAGTGGCATAAAGCGCATCGCGGCCGCTTTGATTTTAACGAATATAAAGCATTTTTGACAGACATCGGCTATTTGGAGCCGGAAGTCGAGGACTTTGAGATTACGACCGACAATGTCGATGATGAAATTGCCGTGCAAGCCGGGCCGCAGCTCGTCGTTCCGTTGACGAACGCCCGCTATGCATTAAACGCTGCCAACGCCCGTTGGGGCAGCCTGTACGACGCGCTGTACGGCACCGATGCCATCAGCGAAGAAGACGGCGCCGAGCGCGGTTCGTCGTACAACCCGGTGCGCGGGGCAAAAGTCATCGCCTACGGGCGGCAGTTTTTAGATGAAGCGGTGCCGCTGGCGCAATATTCCCATAAAGACGCTGTCCAGTACGCCATTGTTGATGGCCAGCTTGTCGTGACGACAGAAGGCGGGGCGACGACGGGGCTGAAAGAGCCGGAAAAATTCGTCGGCTTCCAAGGCGACCCGCAACATCCGACAGCGGTGTTGCTGAAGAACAATGGCCTTCACATTGAAATTCAAATCGACCGCGAGCATGCGGTCGGAAAAACGGATCAAGCCGGGGTCAAAGACATTGTCCTAGAAGCGGCCGTGACAACGATCATGGACGGTGAAGATTCGGTGGCGGCCGTTGACGCCGAAGACAAAGTGCTCGTTTACCGCAACTTGTTTGGTCTCGTTAAAGGCGATTTGACAGCGACATTTGAGAAAAACGGCAAAATCATGACGCGCTCCCTGAACCCGGATCGCGTATACAAAACGCCGGATGGCGGGGAGCTCGTGCTGCCGGGCCGTTCGCTCATGTTCGTGCGCAACGTCGGGCACTTAATGACGAACAACGCGATCTTGCATGCGAATGGCGAGGAAGTGCATGAAGGGATCATGGACGCCGTCATTACAAGCTTGATTATGAAACATTCGCTCATCGGCAATACACGCTACTTGAATTCGCGCAAAGGTTCCATCTACATCGTCAAGCCGAAAATGCACGGATCGGCGGAAGTGGCGTTTGCCAACGAGCTGTTTGACCGTGTCGAAGATATGCTCGGCCTTGAGCGGAATACGATTAAAATCGGCGTGATGGACGAGGAGCGCCGCACGTCGCTCAACTTGAAAAACTGCATCTACCAAGTGCGCGACCGCATCATTTTTATCAACACCGGCTTCCTCGACCGGACCGGAGACGAAATTCATACGTCGATGGAAGCGGGGCCGATGCTGCGCAAAAACGAGATGAAATCATCGACTTGGCTGCAGGCGTATGAAAAATCGAACGTCGCCGTTGGGCTTGCCGCCGGCTTCCGCGGCCGGGCGCAAATCGGCAAAGGAATGTGGGCGATGCCGGATTTGATGGCCGAAATGCTGAAGCAAAAAGGAGCGCAGCTCAAAGCAGGCGCCAATACGGCATGGGTGCCGTCGCCGACGGCGGCTACGCTCCATGCGCTTCATTACCATCAAGTGAACGTCTCCGCTGTGCAAAGCGAACTGGCGAACGATCGGAACGATTATCGCGACGACATGTTGCAAATCCCGGTCGTTGACCATCCGCAATGGACAGCGGAAGAGATTCAAGAAGAGCTCGACAACAACTGCCAAAGCATTTTAGGCTATGTCGTCCGCTGGATCGACCAAGGGATCGGCTGCTCGAAAGTGCCGGACATTCACAACGTCGGACTGATGGAAGACCGGGCGACGCTTCGCATCTCGAGCCAAATTCTCGCCAACTGGCTCCATCATGGCATTTGCACGAAAGAGCAAGTGCTTGAGACGCTCAAGCGGATGGCGAAAGTCGTCGACGAACAAAACGTCGGCGATCCGAACTATCGTCCGATGGCGCCGAATTACGATGATTCGGTGGCGTTCCAAGCGGCGTGCGATCTCATTTTCCGCGGCTATGAACAGCCAAACGGCTATACCGAGCCGATTTTGCACCGCCGCCGTCAAGAAGCAAAAGCGAAATTTGCCGCCATTCAGCAATAAACGCCAAAAGTTGTATAAGGAACAAGGGATGGATGACCTTGTTCCTTCCTATCTATTTTGATCAGAAAATTAAGAAAATAAATAGAGAAAGGAGGCAGCTCCTAGTTACTACTGGCCGGGTTGTCAAACGCAAAGCAGCACAAAAGGCGGTACAAGGGGATAGGGGAAGGCTAGTAGCTAGGGATCAGTGATGGAACATTTGCGAGAACGAGCGTTGCTTGTCCATCGGCAGGCAAGAGGAAAGCTGTCAGTTGAAGTGAAAGTGCCGGTCGTGAATGCCAATGATTTAAGTCTCATTTATTCGCCGGGAGTGGCTGAACCGTGCAAAGAAATTTACGTCGACCAAGACGAAATGTACAACTATACAGTGAAGGGCAATTTTGTCGCCGTCGTCTCGAATGGCACGGCGGTGCTTGGGCTTGGCAACATTGGCGCGCGGGCGGCGCTTCCGGTCATGGAAGGGAAAGCCGCCTTGTTCAAAGCGTTCGCCGGGATCGATGCCGTGCCGCTTTGCCTCGATACGGAAGATCCGGAACAAATCATTCAAACGGTCAAGTTGCTGGAACCGGCGTTTGGGGGCATCAATTTGGAAGATATCGCCGCCCCCGCCTGCTTTGTCATTGAAGAGCGTCTTCGCCAAGAGATGGCGATCCCGGTGTTTCATGATGATCAGCATGGCACGGCGATTGTCGTGGCCGCTGGGCTGACGAACGCCTTGAAAGTGGTTGGCAAACAGCTTGCCGATTGCCGGGTTGTCATCAACGGCGCCGGCGCTGCCGGGGTGGCGATCGCCAAATTGCTGCTGTCGATCGGAGTCGGCGAACTGATCGTTTGCGACACAAAAGGAGCGATTTATGAAGGGCGCTCGCATGGGATGAACGCCATCAAGGAAGAAATCGCCCGGCAAACGAATCACCGCCGTATCTCCGGGACGCTTGCGGACGTCATTCAAGGCGCGGATGTGTTTATCGGTGTCTCGGTTGCTGGGGCGTTGACGCCGGCGATGGTTCGGACGATGAACCGAGGGGCGGTCGTATTCGCCTTGGCCAATCCGGTGCCTGAGATCATGCCGGATGAGGCAAAAGCCGCCGGAGCCGCCGTGGTCGCGACCGGCCGGTCGGATTTGCCGAACCAAGTGAACAACGTGTTGGCGTTCCCTGGCATTTTCCGCGGCGCGCTCGATGTGCGGGCGACGCAAATTAATGAGGCGATGAAAATTGCCGCTGCCGAAGCCATCGCCGGGCTCATCCAGCCGGAAGAGCTGACGGAAGAGTATGTCATCCCGAACCCGTTTGACCGGCGCGTCGTCGAGGCCGTCGCTTCCGCCGTCGCCCGTGCCGCCATGGAGACCGGGGTGGCTCGAGTCAAGGAAAAAGTTGAGGAACAAAATCGTGTCAGAGAGGGGTAGCCATCGATGAAATTTGCCCGTTTTTTCGCTGATGGCGCGATTCGCGCCGGTGTGGTGAACGGTGAAGTGATCCGCGAAATCGAAGGAAATATGTTCACCGCTTGGGATTATACGGGAAACGTATTTCGCTATGATCGCGTTTCGCTCGTGGCGCCGCTTGCGCCGCGCCATGTGATCGGCATTGGCGCCAACTATGTGGCCTCCAGTGAACAGCTGCCGGTGGAACTGCCAGATATTCCTGTCTTTTTCTTTAAACCATCCTCGTCGGTCGTCGGGCCGGAAGCGGAGGTGGTCATTCCGAGCGGGGTTGGTGAAGTGAAATTTGAATCCGAGCTGGCGGTTGTGATCGGCAAAGAGGCAAAACAGGTGAGCGAAGAAGACGTGTGGTCGTATATTTTCGGCTATACGGTCGCCAACGATGTCACCGCGCCGCAGTTTTTCCACCCGGACGGCCATTGGACGATCGGAAAATCGTTCGATACGTTTACACCGCTCGGCCCGGTCATTGAAACAGAGCTCGATCCTCGGGCTGTATCGGTGAAAGCGCGGGTCAATGGTGAAGAAAAGCAGAACAGCTCGACCAAGCTGATGATCATTTCCATCAGCAAAATGATTTCGTATTTGTCTCATGTCATGACGCTGCAACCGGGCGACGTCATTTTGACGGGAAGCCCGGTCGGCGCCGAGCTTGTCGGCCCGGGGACGGTCATTGAATGCGATGTGGACGGCATCGGCACGCTCCGCAATACGTTCGTCGCCGCCAAAGCGCCAGCCGTTTCCATCCGACGTTCATAACGAACCTGCGGCATCTCTGGGCCAAACAAGGCATCAGGCGCGTCCTGACGGTGAATACGTTCCGTCCGTTAAGGCGGCGCTCGCTGCCACGCGCGCCTGCGCTGCTCTCCCGCCTGCAAAAGCCCGGCTGTTCGTGTATAATGGCGAGCGGAGAGAACAAATCGAGGTGAATGCGATGGAACGAGAAAACACGGTCAAATCGGTCCGCCGGGCGCTGCAAATTATCGAAATCGTCAGCACGAAAAAGGACGGGCTGGGCGTGACGGAAATCGCGAAACAAATGGACATCAACAAAAGTTCGGTGTACCGCATTTTAACGACGCTTGCCCAATACGGCTATATCGAACAACATCCGGAAACGGAGCGGTATAAGCTCGGCTACAAGTTTTTAGAGCTCAGCTCAAGGCTGCTTGATTCGATCGATTTGCGCCAAGAGGCGAAGCCATATTTGCGCGTGCTCGAAAAAGAAACGAACGAGGTCATCCACCTCGTCGTCTATGATCAAGGGGAAGTCATTTATATTGAAAAATTGGAAGGAACGGAGACGCTGCGCATGCACTCCAAAGTCGGCAAGCGGGCTCCGATGCATTGCACGGCGGTCGGCAAGGCCATTTTAGCCCATTTGCCGCCCGCGGTGGCTGCAGAGATCATCGATCGGAAAGGACTGCCGAAGCATACCGATTGGACAATCACCGACCGCGAGGCATTTTTCCGCGAACTTGAGACCGTCCGGCAAAACGGGTATGCGCTTGACTTGGAAGAAAACGAGTACGGTATCCGATGTGTTGCCGTTCCGATTTTTGACTATACTGGCGGCGTCGTCGCGGCGATCAGCGTTTCCGGCCCGACGATCCGCATGACGGACGACCGCATCACATCGCTCACTGTGCGCATGCGGCAGATCGGCAAAGAACTGTCGGCAAGGCTCGGCTATCGTGGAGCCCATTCCGTCCAGCTGTAGCGGCTGGACGTTTTTTTGTGCCAAGAAGAATGACCCATGTGGATGCCGCCTTGGCGGGGAAGATGAGAGGAAGGCATCCTTTTTCCAAAACTGTTCAGATACAATCGAACGTTCTGTCGTTCGGCCGGCTCCGATATATCGGTTGTCTGCCAGTTTGAAACGAGACAGGACTGCCTCTGGGTGGGCGTTTTTTGTAGTGCAAACAAACGGAATGCATGTAAAATAGAAACGAGGTGATATGCGACGTGAGAAAACAGACGCTTTCGGAATGGATCGAACAGCTTCGCCAAGATCCGAATGTCGTGTATTGGCATGAAATCGAACCGAAAGAAGCGAATTTCGTTCCGTTTCCAGACGAACTCGATCCGCGGCTTGGCGCGGCGCTCAAAGCGCGCGGCATCGCTTCGTTGTATACGCACCAGGCGGCCGCTTATGACGCGGTCCAAAGCGGGCGGAACATTGTCGCCGTGACGCCGACCGCTTCAGGGAAAACGCTTTGCTACAATTTGCCGGTGCTCGATGCCATTGCCAAAGAGCCATCGAGCCGCGCCCTGTATATCTTTCCAACGAAGGCGCTCGCTCAAGATCAAAGAAATGAACTAAACGAGATCATCGCCGAGATGGGGGTGTCGATTTACAGCCATACATACGACGGCGACACGGCGCCGGCGCTGCGGCAAAAAATCCGTCAAGCGGGCCATATTGTCATCACCAACCCAGATATGCTCCATACGGCCATTTTGCCGCACCATACGAAATGGATTTCTCTTTTTGAACAGCTGCGCTACGTCGTCATCGATGAACTGCATACATACCGCGGCGTATTCGGCAGCCATGTGGCGAACGTCATCCGCCGCTTAAAGCGCATTTGCGCCTTTTACGGGAGTCGACCAACGTTTATTTGCACGTCGGCGACGATCGCCAATCCGAAAGAGTTGGCGGAGCGGCTGATCGGCGAACCGGTGACGCTTATTGACAACAATGGGGCGCCGCGCGGGCGGAAATATTTCGTGTTTTACAATCCGCCGGTTGTCGAGCGGACGATGAACATCCGCCAAAGCGCGACAAAAACGGCCGTTGAGCTCGCAAGACAGCTGCTTGTCAACCGCATTCCGACGATCGTTTTCGCCCGCAGCCGCGTCCGTGTCGAGTTGATTTTAAGCCATTTGCAGGCGGTGGTGAACGAACGAATCGGCGATACGACGATCCGCGGCTACCGCGGCGGCTACTTGCCGAACGAGCGGCGCGCCATTGAAAAAGGGTTGCGCAGCGGGGAGATTATCGGTGTGGTGAGCACGAATGCGCTCGAGCTCGGTGTTGATATCGGCCAATTGCAAGCGTGCATCTTAACAGGGTATCCGGGAACGATCGCCAGCACGTGGCAGCAAGCCGGGCGCGCCGGCCGGCGCCAGGGCGATTCGCTCGTTGTGATGATCGCAAGCGCAAGCCCCCTCGATCAGTACATCATCTCCCATCCAGAATACTTTTTCGCCCGCTCGCCGGAGGCGGCGCGCATCAACCCGGACAATCTGCTCATTTTGGTCGATCATATCAAATGCGCCGCCTATGAGCTTCCGTTCCGGCGCGGCGAGACGTTCGGCGGCGTCGAGGTCGAAGAGGTGCTCGACTTTTTGGCCGAGCAAGGGGTGCTAAACGAACGCGCTGGGCGCTGGCACTGGATGAGTGACGCGTTTCCCGCGCATGATATCAGTTTGCGCTCCGCGGCTCAGGAAAACGTCGTCATCATCGATATTTCCGACACCGCCCGCCATCGCGTCATCGGCGAAATGGACCGCTTCAGCGCGATGACGCTGCTTCATGATGAAGCGATTTATTTGCACGAAGGAGCACAATACCAAGTTGAAAAGCTCGACTGGGAGGAGAAAAAGGCGTACGTCCGCCAAGTCGATGTTGAATATTTTACGGACGCCAATTTGGCTGTCCGGCTTGATGTGCTGTCGGAAGACCGGAGCGAAACGCGCGGACAAATGGCGGTGCGTTACGGTGATGTATCGGTCCGAGCGATGGCGACGATTTTTAAAAAGCTGAAGCTGTCGACGTTTGAAAACATCGGATCAGGGCCGATCCGCCTTCCGGAGGAAACGCTTCATACGTCGGCGGCGTGGATCGAGTGGGAGGCGGTGCCGTCACGGTTTTCCCCGGCGCTGTTTGAACAACTCCTTGTCGGCATCGCCAATGTGCTTGGTCATCTCGTGCCGGTGTTTGTCATGTGCGACCGCTCCGATCTTCACGTCGTGCCGCAGCTTAAGGCGCCGCATTCCGGACGGCCGACGATTTTCCTTTATGATCGCTATCCAGGCGGAGTCGGCCTGTCGGAGGCGGTGTTTGAACGGTATGAAGAGATCATGAAACATGTGAAAGAATGGGTCGAACGCTGCCCGTGTGCGGACGGCTGCCCATCGTGCATCGGCATTTCAAGCGCTGACGGACCGTCGTTGAAGCGCGAACTTGTCCAGTTTTTGGACGAACAACTTGCCGTTTGGGCCGGTCCGTCCGTTTAAGCGTCGTCATGCGTGTTTTTGCCGAGTGTGGGAGAATCAACTTATAGAAGCAAGCCGACGTCAAGCAAGGAGGGGGTGAACGGATGAAGCCGAAGTTGGCGCAATGGAAAGAATTGCTTGCCGCCCGGCATAAAAAGGAGAACGATGAAGAAAAAGAAGAAGAGAAACCGGACGGACGACCTGTGACGGACGTGCCGTATGCCGACGTTTGGCGGGAGTACGGCGCCAAGCCGTATTGGTTTGCCGGCGATTACTGCCTCATTCGGGAAACGGTGTATCCGCTTGACTATCAGCACGGCCGCTATCGGCTCGGAGCGCTGTATGAAGTGCACGAAAGATGGCAGGAAGCGCCGTTTTCCCATCCGCTCTCCTGCCGCGGCTTTGCCGTTCGCGACTTATTCTTTTTTGACACGGAGACGATGGGACTTTCAAGCGGGGCGGGAAACATCATGTTCTTGCTTGGCCACGCCCGCATTCTTGGCGATTTCGTCACCATCCGCCAGCATCTTCTGCCATACCCAGGGGCGGAAGTGGCGCTCTATCAAAGTTTTTTGTCTGACGTCGATTATACGACGCTTGTTACCTATAATGGAAAAGCGTTCGACTGGCCGCGCCTGAAAACGCGCCATGCGCTTGTCCGCAACATGGTGCCAAAATTGCCAGCGTTCGGTCATTTTGATTTGTATCACGCCGCCCGCCGCTTATGGAAAGACAAATTGGATTCGCTGCGCCTTTCGGAAGTGGAGCGGCACATTCTCCATGTCGAGCGGGGCGATGATGTGCCGGGCTTTTTGGCGCCGATGATGTACAAGGAGTTTTTGCAAACGCCCCATCCAGACCGGCTCATGCCAGTATTGCGCCATAACGAGCGCGACGTGTTGTCGCTCATTGCTCTCTACATTCACCTATCCGTTCAGCTGCTTGAAGCGGACCGGCTCGCTGACCCCAAGGAGCAGTTGGCCGCCGCCCGTTGGTTCGAAGCGGTCGGGGAAACAGCGGCTGCAAGGGGGGTGTACGAGGAGGCGAGCGGCAAAGGGGCGAAGGAAGCGCAGGCGGCGAAATGGCAGCTTTCGCTTTTATACCGAAAAGAAAAACGATATGAAGAGGCTGCTCTCCTTTGGCGCGACTTGTTGATCCACGGAAATGGCTATTGGAAGGCGAAGGCCGGGCTTGAACTGGCGAAGGTGTATGAACATTATTTCCGGGATGCGGCCGAAGCGCACCGTTATGCCGTTATGGCATATGAAGCGTGGCGGTCGCTCGCTAGGATGAGCCGACAACATAGCGAGAAAGAAGAAGCGGAATGGCGCAGGCGGCTCGCGCGGCTTGAACGCAAGAAAAACGGGTGAGAACTCGTCCATTTCCCTGGCAAGCGCAAAATATGACAGAAAACGAAAATGTTTCGTCTTTTTGTTGTGAATCTTGTAGAAAAAAGAAAAAACGTGTACAATGGCATCGGAATGAACGAAAACGATGGCAGGGAGAAGAAGACGATGCGGAGCATGTACAAAAAAATTTTGTATCTCTTTTTTATTGTCGTCGGTTTGACGTTTGTCGTGTTCAATTATATCTATTAATGAACGTCAGAGAGGCCGGCGCCGCATAACGGATTCAAAAAGACGAATGACGATGCCAAAACGTCCGAAGCACCGGGGGCGAGAGAGCCGGTAGATTGTTGGCGCGAATGGCTCTTCAAAATGGGTGTTTATACTAGTACGAGTCCACTCCGTTCATCATAGGCTAGTATTGTCAAGCAACAGCCTAAATTGATGAAAGGAGAGGAATATGATGCATTGCCTGCCGAATGTAACGGCGCCGATCGTTCATCCGCCTCGTTGCAACGTTTTGCATCATTTCGAAGCAACGATTGTGCCGCATATCCATCCATCGCATACGACGCATGTTTATCATCACCTGTATGAACATCAACATTATTTCCCGCATACGGAATCGGCGGTGGCTCAGGCTGCCAATCGCCATCTGTACTGCCCGGGTCCGGGACCGATGCCATTTCCGCCGTTTCCGTTGCGATAGTAAGGGCCAAAAACAGAAGCCGCTTTGTCGGCTTCTGTTTTTTTACGGATGGAAAACGCCGGCAGCCGGCGGCGTTTGGGCGGGAGGACGGCGTTTCGGCGCCGCCGGGAAGTCTGCGTGGGCGCCATGCGGCTTCCCGATCGATGCGGCAAGCCATCCGTCAATTGACAACCGGCTGAATTTCTGAAAAAATAAAGAGAAGATGATCGTTGAATGCGGATTGAGGTGAAAAGCCATGTCAGCCCATCAAGTGAAACTGACGCCGAAAGACATTTTAGAAAAGGAATTTAAGGTAAGCATACGGGGGTACAACCAAGACGAAGTGGATCAATTTTTGGATCTCATTATTAAAGATTATGAAGCATTTCAGCAAGAAATTGACGAGCTGCGCCAGGAAAACGCCCGGCTGAAGCGGCAAGTCGAGGAGCTTCAAAAACGGCCGGCGATGTCGGCGGGAACGACGAACTACGACATTTTGCAGCGCCTTTCCAACTTAGAAAAGCATGTGTTTGGCCGGAAACTGTATGAATAACCAGCCGGCAGGGCGAAGTTGATGCAGGGATTTCTAATTTTTTCTTCTTGATTCTCACACCAAGATCAGCTATACTGTAAGATGCTCGCAGCGTTAATCATGTTCGGGTAATCGCTGCGGCCGGTTTCGGCCGTAGAGGAAAGTCCATGCTCGCACGGTGCTGAGATGCCCGTAGTGTTCGTGCCTAGCGAATCCATAAGCTAGGGCAGTCTGGCTTCGGCTGGGCTGACGGCGGGGAAAGAACCTACGTCCGCATGCGGATATGGTTCGATTACCCTGAAAGTGCCACAGTGACGCAGCTCTAAGGGAAACCTTAGAGGTGGAACGCGGTAAACCCCACGAGCGAGAAACCCAAATGATGGTAGGGGCACCTTCCCGAAGGAAATGAACGGAGGGAAGGACAGGCGGCGTACGCTGCCTGTAGATAGATGATTACCGCCGGAGTACGAGGCGAAAGCCGCTTGCAGTACGAAGGTACAGAACATGGCTTACAGAACATGATTAACGCGGTGATTGGAATCGTGGGAAAGCCCTCCTGCAGGAAGGAGGGCTTTCTCTTTTGTGTGTTTTCCTTCCATATGACTATAATGGAAGTATAGGCCATGAATGAGGATACATACACCTATCAGATAGGGGGAACAGGATGACTTCGTTTTCGCTGATTGCCACGGCCGCGATGGGGCTCGAATCAGTCGTCGCGGAAGAAGTGCGCCGGCTTGGCTATGAGTGCCAAGTGGAGAACGGCAAAGTGACGTTTGAAGGCGATGCGCTCGCCATTTGCCGGGCCAACCTTTGGCTGCGCACTGCTGACCGCGTGAAGCTGAAAGTCGGTGAGTTTCGAGCGACGACGTTTGAGGAGTTGTTTGAACAAACGAAGGCGTTGCCATGGGCCGATTACTTGCCGAAAGATGCCGAGTTTCCGGTGATCGGGAAGTCGGTCAAATCAACGCTGTTCAGCGTTTCCGACTGCCAAGCCATTGTGAAAAAGGCAGTCGTCGAAAGCTTAAAAGCGCGCTATCATTTGTCGTGGTTCCCGGAAACCGGGCCGTTGTATCGGATCGAGGTGGCGCTTCACAAAGATATCGCTACGTTGACGATCGATACAAGCGGCGCCGGGCTGCATAAACGCGGCTACCGTGCTCGCCAAGGGGAGGCGCCGCTAAGAGAGACGCTCGCGGCCGCCTTAGTGTTGCTCACCAATTGGACGCCCGAGCGCCCGTTTGTCGATCCGTTTTGTGGGTCGGGCACGATTGCCATTGAGGCGGCGCTGATCGGCCAAAACATCGCCCCAGGGTTTAACCGGGATTTCGTCTCAGAGCAATGGCCGTGGATCGGGGAATCGGTATGGGAAGAGGCGCGCCAAGAGGCGGAACAGATGGCGCGTTACGACCAACCGCTTGATATTTGCGGGATTGACCTTGACCCGCACATGGTCGAGATCGCCAAGATGAATGCAGCCGAAGCGGGGCTTTCCGATCTCATTTCTTTTCGGGAGGGCCGCGCCGAGCAGTTTCGGACCGATGCACAATACGGGGTGATCGTCGGCAACCCGCCATACGGCGAACGGCTTGGCGAACAACGGGAGGTCGAAGCGCTCTATCGCGCCATCGGCCGCGCCTTCGCCGCCTTGGATACGTGGTCGGTGTACATTTTAACCGCCCACCGCGGTTTTGAAACGCATTACGGCCGCCCGGCGACGAAGCGGCGCAAACTGTTTAACGGCTTTATTGAAACGCATTACTACCAGTACTGGGGGCCGCGGCCGCCGCGCGAAGCTCGAAGTTGACTTCTCGGCGGCCATCGATCATAATATTGTTTTGTTACTAGGGATCGGGCGCGCAACAAACTTGTTGCGCGCTTATGCATGATATGCCGGGGGAGTTTATGCCAATTGGAGGGGTGGCGACGATGGGCCATGAGCGTTATCCGTTTGTTGTAGAAAAAAATGAAAACTTTTTTGATAAGTTGAGCCAGTGGATCGGCGATGTTTTTTATGACATTTTGCCGGAAGCCGGCTTTGAGCTGCGCGACGAGCAAATTTATATGGCGTTTCAGCTCGAGCGGGCGTTTCGAGAAAAAAAGGTGATCTTCGCCGAAGCGGGAGTTGGCACAGGGAAAACGATCGTGTATTTGTTGTATGCGATTTGTTACGCCCGTTATACAGGCAAGCCGGCCATTATCGCCTGCGCCGATGAGACGCTCATTGAGCAGCTCGTCAAAAAGGAAGGCGATATTGCGAAGCTATCCAACGTGCTCGGGCTGGAAATCGACGTCCGGCTGGCGAAATCGCCGGATCAATATTTATGTTTGAATAAACTGGAAGAAGTGACGACGTATGACGATGACGACATCGAGCTGTATGAGCAAATTTACGATGAACTTCCGGCCTTCGTCCATGACAACAAACCGTTGCAGTCGTTCTACCGCTACGGCGACCGAAAAGAATACGCCCACCTGACTGATGAACAGTGGAAAAAAATCGCCTGGGATCCGTTTCAAGACTGTTTCACGTGCGAAAAGCGGCATCGCTGCGGACAGACGCTTTGGCGCGACTATTACCGGAAGGCGGCGGATTTGATCGTCTGCTCGCACGATTTTTATATGGAACATGTTTGGACGTATGAAGCGCGCAAGCGGGAAGGACAGCTGCCGCTGTTGCCGGAAGCGAGCTGTGTCGTGTTTGACGAAGGGCATTTATTGGAGTTCGCTGCGCAAAAGGCGTTGACATATCGAATGAAAGAGACGACGCTTGAGACGTTGCTGACACGTCTTCTTGAAAACGACATCCGTGAAGAGCTCGCCTATTTAATTGAGGAGACGCTGGAGACGAGCACGCGCTTTTTTGATGAGCTGAAAGCGTGCGCGAAAGACGTTCCGGGTTCGAACCGGAAAGAAATTTTGCCGTCGCCGCGTCTTGAACAATGGGCGAAGCGGCTCCGCGGCCAAATGGTCGAAATCGGCAACGAGCTTGTGTTTGAAAGCGAGACGTATACGATCGATCATTACCAGCTGAACATTGTGGATGAATATTTGGATCAAATCCAGTATTCACTCGATTTGTTTTTGAAAAACGCCGACGCCATTACGTGGCTTGAGTCGTCGCGTCAAGAGGCGACGTTTGTCGTCATGCCGCGCACCGTTCAGGAAGTGTTGCGCGAAAAAGTGTTCGCGAAACGCATGCCGTTTGTCTTTTCATCGGCAACACTATCAAACGGAAAATCATTCCAATATATAGCGCAAAGCTTAGGCATTGATGACTATTTATCGTTCAGCGTGCCGTCGCCGTTTGATTACGACGAACAGATGACGATTTTTATGCCGACGTTCCGCGCGGATGAGACGCTGTTTGCCAAAAAATACGCATATGCGCTTGAAAAATTGCGCGAAACCGGAGGCCGGGCGCTCATCTTGTTCCCGACGCGCGAGGAGCTTCTTCAGTTTAAAGAGGCGGCAGCCGGCGAACCATTTTCGTTTTTGTTTGAAGGCGACCGCGAAATCAGCGATTTGGTCGCTGAATTTCAGCGCGAGGAAGAGACGGTGCTTTGTTCTGAACATTTATGGGAGGGGCTGGACATCCCGGGGCCGTCGCTGTCGAACGTCATGATTTGGTCGCTGCCGTATCCGCCGAATGATCCGGTGTTTCAGGCGAAGCGAAAAGCGTATAGCAACCCGTTTTGGGACGTCGATGTGCCGTATATGCTTCTTCGCCTTCGCCAAGGAG
Source organism: Geobacillus sp. PK12 (assembly GCF_004123125.1). Taxonomy (NCBI): domain Bacteria; kingdom Bacillati; phylum Bacillota; class Bacilli; order Caryophanales; family Anoxybacillaceae; genus Geobacillus; species Geobacillus sp. PK12. The sequence goes on along the minus strand of NZ_SDKL01000012.1, from coordinate 17,436 downwards.
TCGGACGGCTCATCCGCACGCGCGACGACTGCGGCATCGTTTCCATTTTCGTCACCGACAGGGAAGATGAACGGGTCATTGCGGCGATCAAAGACGTGTTGCCGACAGCGGTGAGGGAAGAATGATATTCTTCCCTTTTTCATTTTCCACAAAAATAGCATTTTCTCGCTGGCAAGCAGGAAAATGGCACCTTGTTATGGAAATGATGATACGGCCATGAAATACATAGGGGGACTGAGTATAGTGAAACCAATCGAAGCGCAGTTTTTGCAATACGTGAAAAAAATGACGGGCTACCGCGAAGCGATTGGCCTCATGTATTGGGATTTGCGGACTGGCGCCCCGAAAAAAGGGGTCGAGCAGCGATCAGAAGTGATCGGCATGCTGTCAGAAGAAGTGTTTCGCATGTCGACATCCGAGGAGATGGCGGCCTTTATTGCCAAGCTGTCGCCCAAAGCCGTCTATGAAGAGCTCGATGATGTGACAAAGAAAACGCTTGATGAATGCAAAAAAGAATACGAGCGCAATAAAAAAATTCCAGCGGATGAATACAAAGAGTTTGTCGTGCTTTGTTCCAAAGCGGAAAGCGTTTGGGAAGAAGCGAAAGCGGCTGCTGATTTCGCCCGGTTTCGCCCGTATTTGGAGCAAATCATCGAGTTTCAGCGCCGCTTTATCCGTTATTGGGGGTATGAAGGACACCCGTATAATACGCTGCTCGATCAATACGAGCCGGGCATGACCGTCGATTTGCTTGACGAACTGTTCAGCCGCCTGCGCGAACGCATCGTCCCGCTTGTGCACGCCATTTCCGCCGCGTCCAACAAGCCGGATGTGTCCTTTTTGTTCGCGCCGTTTCCAAAAGAAAAGCAGCGCGCTTTTCTGCTTGAGTTGCTTAAAGAGCTCGGCTATGATTTTGGCAAGGGGAGGCTTGATGAGACGGTCCATCCATTTGCGATCGGGCTCAACCCGAACGATGTGCGCATTACGACGCGCTACGACGAGCGCGACTTCCGCACCGCGGTGTTTGGCACGATCCATGAATGCGGCCATGCGCTGTATGAACAACACATTTCCGAGTCGCTTGTCGGCACTCCGCTTGCAAGCGGGGCGTCGATGGGCATTCATGAATCGCAGTCGCTCTTTTTTGAAAATATGATCGGACGCCACTATGCGTTTTGGAAGCGGCATTACCCGCGCCTTTTGCAATACGCGCCCACGCAGTTCGCCGACGTTTCGCTTGATGCGTTTTACCGGGCGATCAATGAAGCGAAGCCGTCGCTCATTCGTATTGAAGCGGACGAACTGACGTATCCGCTCCATATTATCATCCGCTATGAAATCGAAAAGCAGCTGTTTGCTGGGGAGCTGGAAGCAATCGACTTGCCGGATGTATGGAATGAGAAATATGAACAATACCTTGGCATCCGCCCGCACAACGATGCGGTCGGCGTGTTGCAGGACGTCCATTGGTCCGGCGGCAGCTTCGGCTATTTCCCATCGTATGCGCTTGGCTATATGTATGCGGCGCAATTCAAGCAAGCGATGGAAAAAGAGTTGGATGTAGCTGGGCTGCTTGAAGAGGGGAACATCGCACCGATCCGTGAATGGTTGACCGTTCATATCCACCAGTTTGGAAAAATGAAAAAGCCGCTCGAACTTGTGCGCGATGCGACGGGCGAAACGCTGAAAGCCGATTATCTTATTCAATATTTAGAAGAAAAATATAAGGCGCTTTATCGATTATAGAACAGGCGCGTCAGTGCAAACATCGTTCTTACGCTGTTCGTTTCGTTTTTCTGTCGACAAAGTCCTATTATGTCTCGGTTTTATGCACATAAAGAGGAAGGTGTCCCGATCGCTTGGGGACACCTTCTTGTTTCACCATAATTTGTATCCTTTCGACCCCGGCGGAGCGTTTTGAATGATGTCGACGATCGGCACCGTATAGGCGATCAAAATGAGCGCAACGACGAGGCCGATCCAAAGCTTCCAGTTTTCAAGCGCCAGTGCAGCCCGTTCATACGGAGCAGCTGCCTCGGCGACCGGAAACTCCGTTTCGCCTTTCGGGGCGAAAAAGGCCAAGTTGATCACGATGACGAGAATCAAAATAATGCCGATGAACAAGATGGTGCCGCCGACCGCTTGCGCGATTTGGTACGGAATCCATTCAAGCGCTTGCGGCGAATTGCCGTACGTTGAGAACGCCGAGCGCCGCGGTGCGCCGAGCAGACCGGCAAAATGCATCGAGCCGGACATGAACGTCATCCCAACCGCCCAAACGATCGTTTGAATGATGGCGAGCCGGTTCATCGCTTTCGTCATCACACGGCCGGTCAAATGCGGAATGAGCCAGTATGACGCACCAAAAAATGTTAGGACGACAGTCGTTGCCACCGTTAAATGGAAGTGGCCGGTCACCCAAATCGTATTATGGACGACTTGGTTGAGTTGGTGCGAGGCGTTAATAATCCCGCCGGTGCCGGCCGGAATGAAAAACAGCATTCCGACAAACGGAGCGAAAAAGCGGGCGTCGCTCCACGGGAGTTTCCGCAGCCAGCCGAACAAGCCGGTCGCTCCCTGCGAGCGGCCGTACGATTCAAACGTCGCAAACATGGCGAACGCGGTCATGAGCGACGGAATGATGACCATGAACGTCAAGACGACTTGCACGTATTTCCAAAACGGCGAAATCCCCGGCTCAAGCAATTGGTGATGGAAGCCGACCGGAATCGAAAACAGCAAAAACAAGATAAACGCCAGCCGCGCGAGTGAATCGGAGAACATTTTGCCGCCGATCACTTTCGGAATGACGGCGTACCAAACCATATACGCCGGCAATAGCCAGAAGTAGACGAGCGGATGCCCGAAATACCAAAACAGCGTCCGGCTCAAGAGCACGTTCACCCGGTCGGTGAGCCCGAGCGACCATGGAATGAGCTGAAAGACAACGGTGGCGGCGACGCCAAGCGAACAGACGAGCCATAGCACCATATTCGTCACTGACATGAACGCCAGCAGCGGGCTCACTTGACCGCGGTGCGTTTTCCGCCAGCGGGCATAATGAGCGAACATCGCAAAGCCGCTCACCCAGCTGCCGACGACGACAAGCGCCAAGCCGATGTAAAAGCCAGCGTGCGCCTGAAGCGGCGCGTAAAACGTATATAAGACAGACGCCTGGCCGGTTAGGATGAAAAAGGCTGTGCAGGCCGTCCCTGACGTCATCATCCAAAAACCGATCCAGCCGAGCCGGCGCGAACCGTCCGAGAGCGCTCCGGTCGTGCGGCTGACGGCGGCAAACTGGAAGCCGATAATGAAAAACGTCGTCAGCACAAGCCCAAGCAAGACGCCGTGCGTCGTCAAAATCGTGTAATAGCTGATCCCAGCCGGGAGCTCAAACTTGCCGGAACGGACTAATGTTTGCAATAGGCCGGCGAACCCCCCGAGCGCGAGGGCGGCAAAGGCGACGAACAAATGGGCAAGCGCCAGTTTCGCATCGCGGCGATCGACTTTTTCCAACGGTTGTGCCATGTTACTCCACCACCTTAATGCGCGCCGTCATCATATGGTGGCCGGCGCCGCAATATTCGTTGCAAAGAATTGTATACTCGCCCGGTTTGTCAAACGTGGTTGTTAAGCTGTTCACATAACCGGGTTCGACCATCATGTTCACGTTCGTTCCCGGGATTTCAAATCCGTGGATGACGTCTTTCGAAGTGACGTTGATCGTCACTTTCGCTCCTTTTGGAATTTCGATCGCATTCGGTGTAAAAGAAAACGCGGCGACGACGATGTTCAACTCGTATTCCTTGTCTCCTTTTTTGACGAGCCCCGGATGATCAAACGGCGGGGTCGAATCGACTTTTTCTGGATCGATCGTTGTCAGGCAGCTCGGCGGCTGCTGTCCGGCGGCGAATGCACTTACGCCGACGACCGTCAAAAAAACGATCAAACAGCCGATGCCAAACGCAAGCCAAATTTTTTCATACTTATGGATGTGCATACCGATTCCCTCCTTTGCCGCTTACAGGCGGTGCAAAAATAAAAAGTAGACGCTGACCCAAGAAAAAATGACGAAAAAGCCGAGCAGAAACACAGAGGCCAGCGTGCCTTTGAGCGCCGGCTCTTTTTCCTGTTTCGTTTGCCGGGCCGCTGTGATCAGTTTTGCCATGCCGTATCCCTCCTCTTTGTTGGATTCATCCCCCATAACAGCCATTCAGCAGGTGCGCCAAACGGCCAATTTCCCTGCTTTGACACTATCATAACTGTACAAAACTGAGGCAACAGTGACTTTTCTCACAAAAACGATGCTGGAAGTGTGAACAAATGGTGACGTTTGTGAAAAAATGATGAAGACGTCATTTTCTCTCTGCGGACGTTGTTTCCGCCAGTTGTCACCGGTTCGGTTGTGACCGTCATTGGCTTGACGCTCATCCCGGCAGCGGTGAACAATATGGCCGGCGGACAAGGGGCGAAGGACTTTGGTGATCCGGCTAACTTGGCGTTGTCGTTTGGCGTGCTTGCACTCATTATCGTGTTGTACCGTTGCTTCAAAGGGTTCATTCGCTCCATTGCCATTTTGCTCGGCATGGCAGCTGGCACGGCGGCAGCGGCCATGATGGGGAAAGTGGACTGGACAGCGGTCGCTGAGGCATCGTGGGTTCATTGGCCGCAGCCGTTTTACTTCGGCGCTCCGTCGTTTCATGGCCCCGCTGTTTTCACAATGGTGCTCGTCGCGATCGTCAGCCTTGTTGAATCGACCGGCGTCTACTTCGCTTTATCCGACATTTGCCGCCGCCGGCTGACGGATGAGGATTTGGCGGGCGGCTACCGCGCCGAGGGATTGGCTATCATCATCGGTGGGCTGTTGAACGCATTTCCGTACACGACGTACTCGCAGAACGTCGGTCTTGTCCAATTGTCGGGCGTGAAAACGCGCAGCGTCATTTACGCCGCGGCGGCCTTCCTCGTCTTGCTTGGGTTCGTGCCGAAAATCGCCGCAGTGGCGACGATCATACCAGCTCCAGTTTTAGGCGGGGCGATGCTCGCGATGTTTGGCATGGTCATTGCCTACGGTGTGAAAATGTTAGGCCAAGTTGACCTAACTGTGCAAGAGAACTTGCTGATCATCGCCTGCTCGGTCGGCGTGGGGCTTGGGGTGACGGCGGTGCCGAACTTGTTTGCCGAGCTGCCGACCGGCTTGCGCATTTTAACCGACAGCGGCATCGTCGCCGGCAGCATGACCGCCATCCTCTTAAACGCCGTCTTCCATCTAGGCAAAGCGAGAAAATCAGTTGCCCTGCCGCTGCAGGAACAAAAAATTTCATAATGGTGTTGATCGCTTTTATAGCCATCTTCGTTTTCCGGCCACTGCTCGGGAAATGGGGGTGGCTTTTTTATTGGCGTGTCGATTGACAGAGAAAATGATAGAAACTGGTGGAGGGATGATGGTATAATGGAAAGCGAATAGGAAAGGGGGTGAAACAATGGATGAATGGGTGGAGCGCCTTTTCGATGAGCTGCGGCAAATACGGAATCAGATGGCGACCAAACAGGATGTTGTCCGGATGAATGATCGCATCGATCGGCTTGAACAAACGGTGAGCGCGACGAAAGAGGATGTTGCGCGGTTAAACGGACGCGTCGGGCAACTCGAAGAGACCGTGGCAGCGACGAGAGAAGACGTTGTCCGGATGAATGATCGCATCGGGCGGCTTGAGCAGACCGTGGCAGCGACGAGAGAAGACGTCGCAGCGCTGGATGGGCGCATCGGAACCATCGAGCGGACGATGGCAACGAAAGAGGATGTCGCAGTGCTGGATGGGCGCATCGGGCAGCTTGAAGAGACCGTGGCGGCCAACAGAGACGACATTGCGGCGCTCGACAGCCGGATTGGGCGCATGGAACAAACGATGGCGACGAAAGAGGACGTTGCTGAATTGCCGTTTATTCGGCAAGCTGTCGTGGAAACGTTAGAAACGCTCCATGAAATTTCGGCGATGAAACAAACCCTCACAAAAATGCAACAAAAAGTCAATGAAGTCATTGCCGGACAAGCGCGGCAAGAGCTCGTACTTCAATCCCTCGCTTTGCACTTGCTCGAGCATGAAAGTGAAATCCGCGCGCTAAAAGCGAGATAAATAACGAACCTCTCCTATTGTACATCCTCGCTGATGATCATGTTCCTTCCAAAACAGGCCGGTTTTGTCCGCGCCTGTTTTTTGATTGCAGCAACTTTTTTTGGCTGCGAAAACTAATATAGATGCAACGAAGAAGTTTAACATATCCTTGACGGAAAAGCGGTTGGCCTCTTTTCGACTGTCGGAGGAAAGCCACAGGCTTCTCTGTCACGCCAAGGCGTGACGGAGGACCGAACAACCGCCTGCTTCACAGACCCATATATGGGTCTTTAAGCGGCGTTGTTCGGTCGCCCGACAGTCGATCAAATACTGGGTAAAAGTTGCAAATGGTAAAGCTTCAAATTGCATCTATATAGAGATCCATCCGCTGTTCCTGAAAAAACGGGTGTACAAACATATTTTCCATTGCATATAGTTTGGCTTGTTGCGCATCCTAATAGAATAAAGAGGAACAGACCGAGGTGTTTGTATGCCGGTTCTTTTATCCGTCGGCACAGCAAGGATGCCGTATACAGCCTCCCAAAACGAGGTGAAGCAGCATGTCGCCAGGCTGTTCGCCGGTCGAATGGCGCGTGCGGAGCGGCTGCTGCAGGCGTTTGACAACAGCGGCATTCATACGCGCACGTTTGTCCAACCGCTTGCCTGGTACAGCGCGCCGCGCGGTTTCGGTGAAAAAAATCGGGTGTACATCGACCGTGCCGTCCGCTACAGCCGAGAGGCGGTCAATGACTGTTTGCGCAAGGCTTCGTCCGGCCCTGTTTTGCATGAGGAGATCGATGCGCTGTTTTACATCTCAACGACAGGGCTGTCGACGCCGAGCATCGAGGCGCGGCTGATGAACGTATTGCCGTTCTCCCCTCATGCCGTAAGAGTGCCGATTTGGGGGCTCGGTTGTGCGGGAGGGGCGGCTGGGCTCGCCCGGGCAGCCGACTATTGCCGGGCGTTTCCGAATGCCAAGGCGCTTGTGATCGCCGTTGAGTTTTGCAGTTTGACGTTTCAACTCAATGATTGGTCCAAAAGCAATGTGATCGGTACGTCGCTTTTTTCCGACGGCGTGGCGTGCTTGCTTGTGGCCGGCGACGGAGCGGCGCCGACAGCTGGCGCGCCGCGTGTCATCGCCGCCCGCTCGGTGCTCATGCCCGGCTCGGAAGACGTGATGGGCTGGGATGTTCGTGACGAAGGTTTGTTTGTCATCTTTTCAAAAGACATTCCGGCGATTGTTCGCTCTTGGCTGCGCCCGCAAGTCGAGTCGTTTTTGCAGGAACATGGGTTAGGACTTGGGGATCTTCATTATTTCATCGCCCACCCGGGCGGGAGGAAAGTCATTGAAGCGTACGAGGAGGCGTTCGGATTCGGTCCGGAACAGACAAAAGCCGCTAGAGACGTGCTCGCCCGCTACGGCAACATGTCGTCGGCCACCGTGTATTTTGTGCTCGAACAGATGATGCGGCAGCCGCTTTCGCCCGGGCACGGCCTGCTTATCGCTCTCGGCCCGGGCTTTAGTGCGGAAATGGTGCTGCTTCAATGGGGGGGATGATCGTGCGGTTTTGGTTCGTGTTTTTGGCGGTTGCCGGCATGCGCGTCATTGAGCTTCGGCTTGCAAAACGGAACGAACAGTATGTGAAAGCGCTCGGGGCGCGGGAGTTCGGCGCTCGCCATTACCCGTTGATCGTATTGATGCATGTCGGTTTCTTTTTGTCGTTGGCTGTTGAGGCGCTTCGAAAAGGCGCGCGCCCGTCGCGCCGCTGGCCGCTTTTGTTTCCGCTTTTTCTTGTCGTGCAAGGGCTGCGCGTATGGACAATTGGGTCGCTCGGCCGTTTTTGGAATACGAAAATTTTGATCGTGCCAAACGGCCAAGTAGTGAAAAAAGGGCCGTACCGATGGCTTCGCCACCCGAACTATGTGGTTGTCGCCTTAGAGATCGCGCTGTTGCCGCTTTTGTTTCAAGCGCCGATCACCGCGCTTGTCTTTTCGCTTTTGAACGCATTTTTGCTGTCGATTCGCATCGCGGTTGAGGAAAGAGCGCTGGCGGCGCTCACCGACTACCGGGAGGCGTTTCGGGAGCGGCCGCGTTTTTTGCCCCGGTTAAGGGGGGAGGTTGCCATCCGCAAGATGCGGCAAGCTGAAAGCAGCGGACAAATGAAAAACAGCCCTTGAGCCGTCTATGATGGCATCTGTTCGCCGTTCGCCTGCGGGCGGCGGCAGGGCGTTGCCTCTTTCTCTATGTCATCCTGTCGGGTTACGGCGGGATTTTTCTTTTTTTCTATTGGGAAACGGGGCGAAATGCAGTAAAATGAATGTAAATGACATTGACGGAAACAAAGGGGTTTTGGTCATGGGGCATATTGCGATTGAGCGGCCGTCATTGCGGCTGTGGCTTTCGAAAATGATCGACATGCACGATCAGCTTCAGTCCGCGGATGACCAGGAGCATGCGGGCAAAGTGAAGCAGCTCATCGAAAAAGCGGCATCCGGTGAGCTCATTGTCGCATTTTGCGGCCATTTTTCCGCCGGCAAATCGAGTTTGATCAACGCGTTGCTCGGCGAGCCGATGCTGCCGTCCAGCCCGATTCCGACGAGCGCCAATCTCGTCAAAGTGAAAGCCGGTCCGGACTATGTGCGCGTCTTTTTCCACCGCGATGAGCCGGTCGAGTATGAACCGCCGTACGACCCGGACTTGATTCGCGCCCAATGCCGGGACGGGGAGACGATCGAATGGATTGAAATCAGCCGAACGACGGACGCCATCCCGCCGGGGGTTGCGATCCTCGATACGCCGGGCATCGATTCGACCGATGACGCCCACCGGCTGGCGACGGAGTCAGCGCTTCATTTGGCGGATGTCGTCTTTTACGTCATGGATTATAACCATGTGCAGGCGGAATTAAACTTCCAATTTACAAAACAATTAACAGATGAAGGAAAGACCGTTTATTTGATCATCAACCAAATCGATAAACATCGCGACGACGAGCTGCCGTTCGCTGAATTTCGCGCCTCGGCCGCCGAGGCGTTCCGGCGTTGGGGGGTTGAGGCGGCCCGTTTGTTTTTCTTGTCGCTGAAAGACCCGTCACATCCGCACAACGAATGGCATGAGCTTGTCGCTTGTTTGCGCCGGTTGTTTGCCGACAAGGAGGAATGGCTCGTCCGCGGCGCCGAATCGGCGTTAAAACGGATCGCCGACGGCCATCTTGAGCATCTCCGCGCACGGCACGAGCCGCTTGAGCAAAAGATTGAGGCGCGCCTCGAGGCGCTTGGCGGCGCCGATGACGAGGCGGCTGCCATCGCGGAGCTCGATCGCCTTGAGGCGGAGCTTGCCGATTGGCAAACAGCGCCGTCGCGGGCGGAGGAGGCGTTCCGTTCGGAGCTTGAGCGCGTGCTGCAAAACGCGTACGTGATGCCGTTTGAGACGAGGGAGCGGGCTGAGGCGTACTTGCAGGCGATGCAACCGAATTTCAAAGTGGGCTTGTTGTTCGCGAAGACAAAAACGGAGCAAGAGCGCAAGCGGCGGCTTGAGGCGTTTTATGAAAGCGTCAAAGCGCAAGCGGCGGCGCAAATTGAATGGCACGTCCGCCAGCTCCTTGTTCAGTTTGGGAAAGAATGGCATGCTGATGACGATTGGTTCAGCGAGTGCCAGCAATGGACGGCGGAGTGGGATGAGACGATGCTTGCCGGCCTCGTCAAACAAGGGGCGGAATCAAGCGGCGCCGCGCTATTAAATTATACGGATGAGGTGGCGGCGGCGCTGAAAAAACGCTACCGCGACTCGGCGCTCGCCTTGTTTGCCGAACTGAAGGAACAAATCGCCAAACGGGCGGCCGCCCAAACAGAAACATTGAACGGACAGCTTTCGGCGGCGCGCGAAAAAGTGGAGCTCGCCGCCCGCCTCGCCCGCCTCAGAGCCGAGCGGGACGAGCGCCGGCGTGCGTTCGAGCAGCTGATCGCTGCTCCATGCGAGTCTGCATCGCTTGATGAAAACCGTCTCGCCGCGTTGACGGCGCCGCCGGTCTTCCGGAAAGCGCGTCATGCCGAGGCGGCAAAACCGCAAGCAGCATCCAAGCCAGCGGAAACAAGCCGTCTTTCCGTCAAAGAGCAAGCGCTCGGTCAGGAAGCGGCCGGCCTCGGAGTGAGCGAAAGAGCGGACGAAGCTCGGACGCTTTCAAGCGGCGGAAAACAGCGGAGCGAAGAGGCGGCCGATCGGCTTGAGGAGGCGGCGGCTTGGCTTGAACGGTCCGAAATGCTTGGCCGCTTCGCTGGACCGTTGCGCGACAAGGCGCGTCGGCTTCGCGAGCGATCGTTTACCGTCGCCTTGTTTGGCGCCTTCAGCGCCGGCAAATCGTCGCTGGCGAACGCCTTGCTCGGCGCCCCGCTTCTGCCATCGTCGCCCAACCCGACAACCGCCGCCATCAGCAAAATCGCCCCGCCTGATCACAAGCATCCGCACGGCACGGCGGTGGTCAAGGTGAAAAGCGAACCGAAAATTTGGGCGGATGTGCAATCGTCGCTTCGGCAGTGCGGCCATGAGGCGGATACATGGGATGAAGCGCTCCGCCTTTGCGCCCGCCTGGCCGAATCGGGAGCCGAACATCCGGCGCAAAAGCCGCATGTGGCTTTTTTGGCAGCTGCCGCGGCCGGCTATGAGCGGATGAACGGTCGATTCGGGGAGATCGTCTCCATCGGTTGGGAAGAACTCGAGACGTATGTCGCTGACGAAGCGGTGTCATGTTTCTTAGATGAGGTCGTGTTGTACGCCGACTGTCCGCTCACCCGCCAAGGGGTGACGCTTGTGGATACTCCGGGGGTGGATTCACTTAACGCCCGCCATACGGGAGTGGCGTTTCATTACATGAAGCATGCTGATGCGTTGTTGTTTGTGACGTATTATAACCATGCGTTCTCGAAAGCAGACCGCGAGTTTTTGCTTCAGCTTGGGCGCGTGAAAGACACGTTTGCGCTTGATAAAATGTTTTTCGTCATCAATGCGGCTGATTTGGCCCAGTCGAAAGAGGAGCTTGAGGCCGTCATTTCCTATATGAACGGAGAGCTGGCGCGCTTTGGCATCCGCTTTCCGCGCCTTTATGCGCTCTCAAGCCGCTTGGCGCTGGCGGAAAAAACGGGGGCCGAGCCCGGTCCGCGCGGCGTCTTGGCGGACTCCGGCTTGTCTGCCTTTGAAACCGACTTCTTCCGCTTCTTAACGGAAGAACTGGCGGAAGTTGCCGTCGAGAGCGCATATGCCGAGCTTGAGCGGGCGCGGCGGACGGCAGAGGAATTCGCGCGCGCCGCCGGGCAAAGCGAAGCGGAAAAAGCGGGGAAACGGCAGGCGCTTGAGGCGGTGAAAACGAAGATGCACGCCGTGCTTGCTGGCATTGATGATGCCTACGGCCGGCAGGCGCTTCGCCAAGAAGTCGACGAATTGCTCTATTACGTCAAGCAGCGCGTCTTTTTCCGCCTCAACGATGTGTTTAAGGAGGCGTTCAACCCGGCGGTGCTCCGCGACGACCAAGGCCCGGCGCGTCGGGCGCTTGAGCGTTGCCTCGACGAGTTGCTCGCATCGGTTGGCTTTGATTTGGCCCAAGAGTTGCGGGCGACGAGCTTGCGTGTTGAGTCGTTTTTGCACAAACAGCTGGCCGAGCAGTTCTCGCGCCTATTCCATGAGCTTCGTCGTTTCGATGATGCGCTCGCGCTCACGCCGCCTGAGCCGTTTGCCTTTTCGGCGCCGGAGTTTGCCAACGCCCTTGGGGATGTAGACCGGGTGCGGTTTACCAAGGCGCTTTCGCTGTATAAAAACGCCAAATCATTTTTTGAGCGCGACGAAAAGCGGCGGATGAAAGAGGAAATTGAGGCAGCGCTTGTCGAGCCGATCGACGCCTATTTGGCTGAGCAAAAAGAGCGGCTTGTGGCGACGTACGCAGAACAATACAAGGCTGCCGTCGCCGCACTTTCGGCCGCTCTCGCGGAACAAGTCGACAGCTATATGGAGGGCTTGCTTGCCGTGCTCTCCGCAACGGCGGATCATGAGGCGCTCGCCCGCATCGAAGCGGCGCTTCGCGGCCTTCTTTCGGGCCGCGGCGGGGAGGCGCGTTGATGAACCGGTTTCACGCTTGCGCTACATGCATCCACTACCGTATAGAAAAGCGAGCCGACGGGCTGTACACGTATTGCCGCCGGCTCGGCTATGCGACGAAACCGAACTATCGGTTCAACTGTTGGACGCCGAAACCGAACGTCCGGCGTTTGATGGAAAAAGAAGCAGGAAAGGACGAGGACCATTGAGCGAAGTGCATCACGCGATCACTGCCCATGTGCAAAAACAGCATACCATCTTGAAGCAATTTGCTATGCTCGACGCCGAGCGCGAGCGGCTCATCGACGAAGCGGTCGAGCGGTGCCGCCGCGGCGAGCCGTTTACGGTTGATGGGATCAATGAAGTGACGAAGCGGATGAACGAACTGGCCAAAAGCGGCCTCGTGCCGGCGCGCCGGTGCGTGACGCCGGAGATGGTGCGCGAGTACGTGAGCCGGCTTGAAGGGAAAGAGCGGTCGTGACGATGGCGAGCGCTGGCTGAGCGTGTCGGCGCCGCCGGCGTCCTGTTGATGATTGGCTGCTTTCCGTTCCGATCAAGAAACAACGTTTGGCGTCAGCAAAAACAAAAAGGGGGAGGACATATGGCGTCGCTTGTTTCCCATGAATGGCTCCTTCGCCATTTGCACGACGAAAACACGCGCATTCTTGATTGTCGGTTTTGGCTTGGCGATCCTGCGAAAGGAGCGGCCGTTTACCAGGAAGATCATATTCCCGGTGCCGTGTATATGGACTTGGAACGCGACTTGTCGGGCCCAGTCGGAGAGCACGGCGGCCGCCACCCGCTTCCGTCGGCCGAGCAAGCGGCGGACGTGTTTGGCCGGGTCGGCATCGATGAAACGGTGACCGTTGTCGCTTACGACGACCAAGACGGGGCGATGGCGGCGCGTTGCTGGTGGTTGCTTCGCTATTTCGGCCATGCCCACGCATACGTATTGGACGGCAATTATCGTGAATGGAAGAAGAAAGGGCATCCGGTGACGAACGTCGTCCCTGCTGTGGCGTCCCGCCCGTTTCGGCCGCGTCCGGATCGGTCATGGCTGGCGACGGTTGAGGATGTGCGCGCCGCCGTCCGCGATCGCTCGGCTGTGCTCATTGATTCGCGTGAATGGAAGCGATATGCCGGCCTGGAAGAACCGATCGACCGCCGAGCCGGCCGCATCCCAGGAGCGGTGCACCGGTTTTGGAAAGACGGAATGACGGAAGGCGGCTACTGGAAAAGCGCTGTCGAGCAGGCGGCTCGGTTTGCCGATTTTGACCGTGGGCAGCCGTTGATCGTTTACTGTGGTTCCGGCGTCACCGCCTGCCCGAACGTGTTGGCGCTCCACGAAGCTGGTTATCACAACGTTCGGCTGTACGTCGGCAGTTTCAGCGACTGGATTTCCTATCCGGACAACCCGATTGAAACGGGTGACCCGTCATCCGATGCTTAGTTTTCTCCGATTCGGGCTGAAACATCATTCGACGCCTCAGTGTTGTCGGATGGAACCGTTGTTTCCTTTTCGTTTTCTTTTTTCGGTCCGCATGAGGTCGAAGCGTTGTTGATTTTCAACGATTTTCACCTAGTGTTTGTTTCGCTTTTCTTCCATTGTTTCGGCCGTCGGTTGAAGCCGCTGTATGCATAGTTTTTTGGCCGCCGGCGGATACTATAGGTGAACCGACGGAAGCAGAGGAGGAGACGCATGGGCCGGACAAAGCTTGGTAATGCCAATGCCCAACGAAACAACAACGCCAAAAAGAAAAACGGCTTCAATGAATGGACGAGCGAGTTTGCTTCGTACGCCGAGGTGGAAGCCGAGAAACTGAAAAACGACCATAAAAACATCCGTTAATGACGAGGGCTCGCCCCTCGTTTTTTCGTCCTTAGACGTCAACGTTGGCAAACACAAACGTATGTGCTATAATGATGGGCAGAGCGGCGGAGGGCGCTGGATGGAAGAAAGGGCGCCGGCCGGCAGGGAGGGAAATGCGTGCGGAAATGGTTCGTCGTCCTATTGTTTTTGGCCGTTGCCGGCTATGGTCTTTGGAATGCGATGGCTGCCGGGAACGAACAGGAAACAGACGAAATAGAAAGCGGCCCGGGCATCGGCCAGACGGCCCCTGATTTGACGCTGCCGACGCTTGGCGGCAAAGCCGTCCGGCTGTCTGATTTGCGCGGCAAAGCGGTTGTCCTCAACTTTTGGACGTCGTGGTGTCCGCCGTGCAAAAAGGAAATGCCGGAGCTTGAGGCGTTTTACAAGCAGCACGGCCGCGAAGTCATGTTGCTTGCCGTCCATTTGACGACGCAAGATACGCTCGATAATGCGGAGCGATTTGCGAAAGACAAAAAACTGACGTTGCCCGTCGCCTTGGATGTGCGCGGCGAGGCGCTTCACCGATACCGAATCCAGACGATTCCGACGACGTATATCATCGACCCAAACGGCGTCATCCGGCAAAAAATCATCGGCCCGGTGACCGCCGCGCAACTCGAAAAGAAGACAGCGCTCTTTCGTTGACCGAACAGTTTTGACGGAAGGCGCTTTTTTTCATGGTTCATTATTTTTCGAAAAGTTGTCATAATTTTTATCTTTTTTGGGCATGAATAAGATTACAATATATAATGAGGGGAGGTTGATAGCGATGAGACGATCCCGCAAAATGACTCTCCAAGAATTGATCAGCGAGAACAAACGGCAATTGTTGAACGACCGGGAAGCGCTCGAGAAAATCGAGAAAAAGCTGGAAGAGCGGATGCTCAAAAAAGCAGAATAACCCATGCATAGCGGTCCTCCGGGCGGACAGACTAGATGGCGAGGAGGCGAAGACAATGAGCAATCCGAAAGGAAGCCGCAAGCATTTCGTGCCGAACCATATCGGCACACAGCCTCGCGCCGCAGGAGGAAACAAGGGCAAACAAATGCAAGACCAGTCCGGCCAGCACGCCCAAGTCATCCAAACGAAGGGTGAGTAGCTGGAAAATCTTGTAAAGGAGGAAGCCTATATGCCGCGTCCGAAACCGGATGACCGCAGCGACAATGTGGAAAAGTTGCAAGAAATGGTGCAAAACACCATTGAGAACATAGAAAAAGCCGAAGAAACGATGCAGTTTGCGTCGCCGGAGGAGCAGGAGAAGATCCGGGCGAAAAACCGCCGCCGCGAAGAAGCGATCGCGGCCATGCGCGCGGAAATTAAAGACGAAGCCGCTGCACGGGAGCACGGCTACCAGTAAACGAAGCAGCCCTCATGCGGGGGGCGGCTTCGTTTTTTTGTCTACCGCTTGAGCGAGCCGACGGGCGAATGGTAACATAGAAGAGGAGGCCCGGTAAAAAATGGAGGGAGAACGAACGTGAAAGTGGCAGAAAAACAAATTGAAGTGCGTTATGCGGAAACAGACCAAATGGGCGTCGTCTACCACGCGAACTATTTAGTTTGGATGGAAGTCGGGCGCACGGAATTGATCAAACAGCTTGGCTTTCATTATGCTGACATGGAGAAAGAAGGCATCATTTCGCCTGTTGTCGATTTGCAAGTGTCGTACAAAAAGCCGCTTCGTTATGGGGAAACCGCGACTGTCCGCACATGGATTGACGCCTATGACGGCATCCGCGTGACATACGGCTACGAGATTCTCGCCCCGGACGGCGAGGTGGCGGTGACCGGAAAGTCGCAGCACGTTTGCGTCAAGCGCGATACGTTTCGGCCGATCGTGATCCGCAAATATTTTCCTGACTGGCATGAAGCATATGAGCGGGCGAAGCGGTAAAGGGGAGCGGTGCGATGGCGTTTGGCATCCGCCGACATGAGCTCGCGGCATGGAAAGAGAAAGTGAAGCGCGGTGAAATCGCCTTTTTGACCCACTATTGGTACGACGAACGGTTTCCGCATTGCACGACAGTGACGAAAGTCGGCTGCGCCGATGTCGAAAAACTCGCCGCTTGGGGGCGGCAGTACGGGCTGAAGGAAGAGTGGATCGACCGGCGCGGTGAGTTTCCGCATTTCGATTTGCTCGGTGAGACGCAAACGCGCATTTTGCAGCAGGAAGGACGGCTGTTTGAACTGGAACGATTCACGAAACGGGGGAAGAAGGAATGATGATCGATTTGGCCGTTGTGAAGGAAATGTCGAAACATACGTTGATCGATACGCTCGGCATCGATATCATCGAGCTTGGCGAAGGCCGCGTCGTCGCGACGATGCCGGTCGACCATCGCACGCATCAGCCGGCCGGGCTGCTGCATGGCGGCGCCTCAGTCGCCTTAGCGGAGACGGTCGCCAGCATCGGCGCGTACGCGCTTGTGGACCCCAACACGGAAAACGTCGTTGGATTGGAAATCAACGCCAATCACGTCCGCGCCGTTCGCCGCGGGACGGTGACGGCGACAGGGACGGTGTTGCACCGCGGCCGGACGACGATGGTGTGGGATGTGCGCATTACGGACGAACAAGGGGAGCTCGTCTGCATCTCCCGCTGCACGATCGCCATTATTCGAAAAAGCTAGCGTCACGGCTAGCTTTTTTCGCTGGTTAATGGAGCAAAAACACCGGTTCGCCGCTTTTTTCGTCCAAATCAACCGTCAAATCGCGGCCGTCAAAATACCATTGGTCGCTGTCTTCGACAAAAAACGTCACGCCGTCAACCGTCGTCTGCGCCGCCGGCTTGTCGACCAGTTCGTCTTTGGCCATGCCAAGCGAAAACCCTTTTTGCACGGTGCTGCACCCGCCGTAGCGGGCAAAAAAGCGGATCGCATCGCCCGGCTTCAGCCCGAGCTCCCGCTTGTACCAATCAAACGCTTTTTTTGTAATCATGATGTTCATGGCTTCCCCTCCTCACTTGTTTATTATAAGTGAATGGACGGCGCCGGTAAAACGATTGTGTGAACATTAGCTGACAATTTTAGGATAAAACGCTTTCCATAAAGTGGCGGTGTCCTTGTTTTCATCGGTTGGAGTAAAACGCTGGCTGGCGGCAAACAGTAAAAGCGAAGGGGGTGAGGGCGGTGGGCAAAAAGCGGACGTTTCCGCTCAGCTACGAATCCGACGGACTGATGGGGAAAAGCAATGAAAAGCATCCGCGCCGCTCGGACAGCCGGCAAACGGGCAAACAAGCGCCTGATTTTTTCAACACGACGCCATCGAGCGAATAAAAAAGCCGAATCGAACGGGCGATGGTTGAACATCGCGCTGTTTTGTGAATAACTCACATTTCGCACCCTCCCAACGAAAATCGGGAGGATTT
>NZ_SDKL01000119.1:0-1404 GCF_004123125.1 Geobacillus sp. PK12 | reverse complement strand
CTGAAAGACGTTGGTGGCCACGCTTTATCGATTATTTCCTGACGCTATGTGGATGGGGAATCTTTATTTGGTTGTTTTTTGAGGTGTTTATCGACACTTTTTGGAATAACTATGCTCCAGAAGGGGCTTTCTTTACCTCAGAATGTTGGGTTATATCGATACATTTATGCATATTCCTGGTAACCGCGTCGCTCTTAGTTGCCTGGGGAAAACTGGAACACTATCGCTATCGTTCCAGAAAGGAACAAAGAACGCGTGCTGATGTACTAGATATCAAACACGTTGCCAGGAGTTTTTCTTTACCGTATGGGGTCGTTCAGGAATTGCATCGTAATAAGATCCAGCGTGTTTGGCATAATGAGCACGGAACAATTATTGGTATCGACAACGTATCAGTTGCGACCGACTGAAGGCACATTGTCGTTTTATGGCGGTTGATGGCGAGAGTGGGAAAGCGCTTCTCTCTGATATCACCGCCTGTTTCTCAAACTCGGTGCTTCCTGAGCAAGAATCTTGGCTCAGGAGGGGCGCTGTTTAGCTGGCAGTTGTTCATCTGACTGTTTTTCACCTGATTGTTGCGCTGCCAGAATGTCAGCCAGATTCCCTTCAATCCACGCTGCCAACTCTTTCACCCGCTTGCCAACCTCTTTGCCTAATGGCGTCAGGCTGTATTCCACATGTGGCGGGACAACCGGATAGGCTGTTCGCAGGACAAAACCATCACTTTCCAGCCATTGCAGGGTCTGCGCCAGCATGCGTTCGCTCACGCCGCCAATCCGTCGACGCAGTTGACTAAAGCGATGTGTATCATCAAGTAATGCAATAAGGATCAGTACACCCCAGCGGCTGGTTACGTGGTTAAGTATCTGGCGAGACGGGCATTTCTCGGCTAAGACGTTGCCGGTTGGCAGAAGTGGGGGCAATAAATCTATCGGTGTTGGGTGTTGACTCACTATACTTACCTTTATGTATGTACTTACTTAAAGTTAGTTTTGCCGATATTATGCCAGCCAGTGTCTGTTAATAAAAGACGGTTAATAAAAGGAGCTTGAGATGATTGCGATTACGGGTGCATCTGGCCAACTGGGCCGTTTAGTCATAGCACATGTGTTAGAAAAAGTTCCGGCGGGCGACATCGTCGCGCTGGTGCGTGATGTCAATAAAGTTGCCGATCTGTCGGCGCTTGGCGTGCAGGTGAAAGCCGCAGATTACAATCAGCCAGAGGCACTGGTTTCCGCTCTGCAAGGTGTGGATAACGTGCTGCTGATTTCCTCCAGCGAAGTTGGGCAACGTGCGGCACAACACCGCAATGTGATCGAAGCCGCAGCGAAGGCCGGGGTGAAATTACTGGCCTACACCAGCTTGCTGCACGCGGATAAATCACCGTTAGCGCTGGCGGAAGAG
>NZ_SDKL01000118.1:0-1604 GCF_004123125.1 Geobacillus sp. PK12 | reverse complement strand
AGAGGAAGGGATTTTCTACGCCGACTGCAGCGACAAGGCCATCGACAGCAAGCCGTTGCTGCGGTTGCAGGAGCTGCCGAACGTGCTCATCAGTCCGCATACCGCCTATTACACGGATCACGCACTGAGTGACACCGTTGAAAACTCTATCGTCAATTGCCTGAAATTTGAAAGCGGGAAACAGCATGGGTAGGTTGAAACTCGGCATCATCTTCGGGGGAACTGGCGAAGAGCACCCTATCTCCGTCAAATCCGCGCGTGAGGTGGCGAACAGCCTCGACATCGAAAAGTACGAGCCGTACTACATCGGTATCACCCTGAACGGCGAATGGAAGCTCTGCGACGGCCCGAGCGCGGACTGGGAGTCCGGCAACTGCCGCCCCGTCATCGTGTCGCCGGACCGGAGCGCGCACGGCCTGCTGGTCCTCGACGAGGGCAAGTACGAAACGATCGCCCTCGACGTGGTGCTGCCGGTCCTGCACGGCAAGTTCGGCGAAGACGGCGCGATGCAGGGCCTGCTGGAACTCTCCGGCATCCCCTACGTGGGCTGCGACGTCCAGAGCTCCGCCCTGTGCATGGACAAGTCCCTCACCTACACCGTCGTCCGGAGCGCGGGCATCGCCACGCCGAACTTCTGGATCGTCACCGCGGACAACGACGTCGATCCCGACGAGCTCACCTACCCCGTCTTCGTGAAGCCGGCCCGT
Source organism: Geobacillus sp. PK12 (assembly GCF_004123125.1). Classification (NCBI taxonomy): domain Bacteria; kingdom Bacillati; phylum Bacillota; class Bacilli; order Caryophanales; family Anoxybacillaceae; genus Geobacillus; species Geobacillus sp. PK12. The sequence goes on along the minus strand of NZ_SDKL01000118.1, from coordinate 897 downwards.
TCCGGTTCGTCCTTCGGTGTCAGCAAGGTGACCAGCAAGGAAGAACTGGCGGCGGCACTGGAAACCGCGCGCGAGTTCGACTCGAAGGTGCTGATCGAAGAAACCGTCATCGGCAGTGAGATCGGCTGCTCCATCCTGGGCAACGACGGGGATCTGCTGGCCGGCGAGGTGGACCGCGTCGCGCTGACCCACGGCTTCTTCAAGATCCACCAGGAAGAGAGCCCTGAGACCGGCTCCGAGAACTCGACGTTCATCGTGCCCGCCGACATCCCGGCGGAGTCGCGCACGCTCGTCCAGGAGACGGCGAAGGTCATCTACCGCACCCTGGGCTGCCGGGGCCTCGCGCGCGTGGACCTCTTCCTCAAGGAAGACGGCAGCGTCGTGCTCAACGAGGTCAACACCCTGCCCGGCCTGACCTCGTACAGCCGTTACCCGCGGATGATGGCCGCCGCCGGTATCCCGCTCGGCGACTTGATCGACCGGCTGGTGACGTTGACCTTGGCGGGCCGTAACGGATGAAGGATGATTTCGTCTACGTAGACGAGGTCGTGCCCGGAATCCGCTGGGACGCCAAGTACGCCACCTGGGACAACTTCACCGGCAAGCCGGTGGACGGGTACCTCGTGAATCGGATCGTCGGCACCAAGGCGCTGTGCGCGGCCCTGGAAAAGGCGAGGGACAAGGCCGAGTCTCTCGGCTTCGGCCTGCTCCTCTGGGACGGTTACCGTCCTCAGCGTGCCGTGAACCGCTTCATGAGCTGGGCGGAAGAGCCCGAGGACGGCCGGAAGAAGTCCCGGCACTACCCGAACATCGACCGGCCCCAGATGTTCGAAAAGGGCTACGTGGCGACGAAGTCGGGGCACAGCCGGGGAAGCACGGTGGACCTGACGATCTACC
>NZ_SDKL01000117.1:0-1135 GCF_004123125.1 Geobacillus sp. PK12 | reverse complement strand
ATTGTCAGACTGGTTTCCGCAATATTAGTGGCTAACACCACCTTACGACGACCCGGCTCCGCTGGAAGAATGGCCTTTTGCTGTTCCGCCAGCGTCAATGCGCCATATAAAGGACAGAGATCCGTCTCACTCGACACGCTATTCTCCAGCAGCGCCTGCACGCGGCGAATTTCTGCGACGCCGGGCAGAAACAGCAACAGAGAGCCGTCTTCCTCACTGAGCAAACGCCGTACCTGTCGTGCAACGCCCTCTTCTAAACGTTCCTGACTATTTAGCGGTGCATAACACCGTTCTACCGGATAGCTGCGACCTTCGGAAACCACGCAGACAGCCTCCGGCAGCAGCATCGCCAGCCGTGCATTGTCGAGTGTGGCCGACATAATCAGCAGTTTTAAATCGTCACGCAGCCCTTGTTGCACATCAAGCAGCAACGCCAATGCCAAATCGGCCTGCACGCTACGCTCATGGAATTCGTCAAGGATAATCAGCGCTACGCCTTGTAATTCCGCATCCTGTTGCAGCAGGCGGGTTAGCATACCTTCAGTGACAACTTCCAGCGTCGTTGCATTGCTCACGCAGGATTCCGAGCGCATCCGATAGCCTATCGTTTGCCCCGGTTCTTCACCTAGCTGCTGTGCCAACCGCCAGGCAACACTCTTCGCCGCCAGTCGGCGCGGCTCCAGCATGATGATGCGCCCATTCAAATTGCCCTGTTGCAGTAATTGCAACGGCAGCCAAGTTGATTTCCCCGCCCCCGTTGGGGCATTGAGCAGCACCTGAGGCGCAGTATGTAGCGCCGTTATCACATCATCCAGCACGGCGCTGACGGGCGGTAAAATCACAGACATCTCCGTATAAGGTTAACTTTCAGCGGCGAGCATTGTAGCATCTGGATGAATGTAGCATCGGATGGAATCAGAACAAGAGAGAGCACCATGCCACCCACCCGCCGCCTGTTTTTTGCCTTATCACTGCCGGAAGCCACACAGCAAGAGATTATCCGCTGGCGTGCCGAACACTTTCCTCTGGATGCTGGACGTCCAATCGCCGCAGACAATCTTCATCTGACGATGGCGTTTTTAGGCTACGTGAGTGAGCATAAGGCGCAGGTCATACAGACCTTAGCAGGCCGTAT
>NZ_SDKL01000116.1:0-1508 GCF_004123125.1 Geobacillus sp. PK12 | reverse complement strand
ACGGTCCTAAGGTAGCGAAATTCCTTGTCGGGTAAGTTCCGACCTGCACGAATGGCGTAATGATGGCCAGGCTGTCTCCACCCGAGACTCAGTGAAATTGAACTCGCTGTGAAGATGCAGTGTACCCGCGGCAAGACGGAAAGACCCCGTGAACCTTTACTATAGCTTGACACTGAACCTTGAGCCTTGATGTGTAGGATAGGTGGGAGGCTTTGAAGTGTGGACGCCAGTCTGCATGGAGCCAACCTTGAAATACCACCCTTTAATGTTTGATGTTCTAACGTAGGCCCGTAATCCGGGTTGCGGACAGTGTCTGGTGGGTAGTTTGACTGGGGCGGTCTCCTCCCAAAGCGTAACGGAGGAGCACGAAGGTTAGCTAATCCTGGTCGGACATCAGGAGGTTAGTGCAAAGGCATAAGCTAGCTTGACTGCGAGAGTGACAGCTCGAGCAGGTGCGAAAGCAGGTCTTAGTGATCCGGTGGTTCTGAATGGAAGGGCCATCGCTCAACGGATAAAAGGTACTCCGGGGATAACAGGCTGATACCGCCCAAGAGTTCATATCGACGGCGGTGTTTGGCACCTCGATGTCGGCTCATCACATCCTGGGGCTGAAGTAGGTCCCAAGGGTATGGCTGTTCGCCATTTAAAGTGGTACGCGAGCTGGGTTTAGAACGTCGTGAGACAGTTCGGTCCCTATCTGCCGTGGGCGTTGGAAGATTGAGAGGGGTTGCTCCTAGTACGAGAGGACCGGAGTGAACGCACCACTGGTGTACGGGTTGTGATGCCAATTGCATTGCCCGGTAGCTAAGTGCGGAAGAGATAACCGCTGAAAGCATCTAAGCGGGAAACTTGCCTCGAGATGAGTCTTCCCTGGGCACCAGATGCCCCTGAAGGGCCGTTGAAGACGACGACGTAGATAGGCTGGGTGTGTAAGCGTAGCGATACGTTGAGCTAACCAGTACTAATGACCCGAGAGGCTTAACCTTACAACACCGAAGGTGTTTTGTGGGTGATGAAAGACTTATAGATTTTGATGTTCAGCTTGTTCAGAGATTGGTTCTGATGGTTACGGAGATGACAAAGAAAAAAGTCATGTTAAGTAACGGTTGGAATGAAACAGAATTTGCCTGGCGGCGATAGCGCGGTGGTCCCACCTGACCCCATGCCGAACTCAGAAGTGAAACGCCGTAGCGCCGATGGTAGTGTGGGGCTTCCCCATGTGAGAGTAGGGAACTGCCAGGCATCAAATAAGTGGAAAGCCCCTGTCGAAAGACAGGGGCTTTTTGCTATGGGGAATTTTTTTGCCCGGAAGACCATGAGGTTAGTATAAATAACAGCCTTCGCTGCACTTATAGACGGCTAGTTTGAAGCCATTGGTGGATAAAATTAGCCACTTGCTCTGGCTTATTGATATCAAGCACTGGCAGTATGGTATCTGTCTCGGAGTCTGCCGCAATCGCGATGACATATTCATCGATCAAATCATGCAACTCTCTGTCCAACGATTG
>NZ_SDKL01000115.1:0-2607 GCF_004123125.1 Geobacillus sp. PK12 | reverse complement strand
GGTGAATACGTTCCCGGGCCTTGTACACACCGCCCGTCACACCATGGGAGTGGGTTGCAAAAGAAGTAGGTAGCTTAACCTTCGGGAGGGCGCTTACCACTTTGTGATTCATGACTGGGGTGAAGTCGTAACAAGGTAACCGTAGGGGAACCTGCGGTTGGATCACCTCCTTACCAAAAAGATGTGTGTTACGTGAAGTGCTCACACAGATTGTCTGATGAAAATAACGAGCAGAAATACCTTAATAGGCTTGTAGCTCAGGTGGTTAGAGCGCACCCCTGATAAGGGTGAGGTCGGTGGTTCAAGTCCACTCAGGCCTACCAACTCTTCCATGAGTGGTATCTAAGGTAACTGTAAGTAGAGACGGGGTTATAGCTCAGCTGGGAGAGCGCCTGCCTTGCACGCAGGAGGTCTGCGGTTCGATCCCGCATAGCTCCACCATCACTACTCGCTATGATAAAAAACATCAGAGTGTACCTGTTTGAGTCATGTTTACGATATTGCTCTTTAACAATCTGGAACAAGCTGAAAATTGAAACATGACGGCTGACAAAACACGATGACCTTCGGGTGCGTCGTGATGCATCAGTCTGTCAATGAGTCTCTCAAATAATCGCAGCGCGAACGTGACCTTGATTTATTCAAGACACCTTCGGGTTGTGAGGTTAAGCGACTAAGCGTACACGGTGGATGCCTAGGCAGTCAGAGGCGATGAAGGGCGTGCTAATCTGCGATAAGCGTCGGTAAGCTGATATGAAGCGTTATACCCGACGATACCCGAATGGGGAAACCCAGTGTGTTTCGACACACTATCATTACGTGAATACATAGCGTAATGAGGCGAACCGGGGGAACTGAAACATCTCAGTACCCCGAGGAAAAGAAATCAACCGAGATTCCCCTAGTAGCGGCGAGCGAACGGGGAGGAGCCCAGAACCTGAATCAGTTTGTGTGTTAGTGGAAGCGTCTGGAAAGTCGCACAGTAAAGGGTGATAGTCCCGTACACAAAAATGCACAAGTTGTGAGTTCGATGAGTAGGGCGGGACACGTGACATCCTGTCTGAATATGGGGGGACCATCCTCCAAGGCTAAATACTCCTGACTGACCGATAGTGAACCAGTACCGTGAGGGAAAGGCGAAAAGAACCCCGGCGAGGGGAGTGAAATAGAACCTGAAACCGTGTACGTACAAGCAGTGGGAGCCTACTTGTTAGGTGACTGCGTACCTTTTGTATAATGGGTCAGCGACTTATATTCTGTAGCAAGGTTAACCGTATAGGGGAGCCGCAGGGAAACCGAGTCTTAACTGGGCGTTAAGTTGCAGGGTATAGACCCGAAACCCGGTGATCTAGCCATGGGCAGGTTGAAGGTTGGGTAACACTAACTGGAGGACCGAACCGACTAATGTTGAAAAATTAGCGGATGACTTGTGGCTGGGGGTGAAAGGCCAATCAAACCGGGAGATAGCTGGTTCTCCCCGAAAGCTATTTAGGTAGCGCCTCGTGAATTCATCTTCGGGGGTAGAGCACTGTTTCGGCTAGGGGGTCATCCCGACTTACCAACCCGATGCAAACTACGAATACCGAAGAATGTTATCACGGGAGACACACGGCGGGTGCTAACGTTCGTCGTGAAGAGGGAAACAACCCAGACCGCCAGCTAAGGTCCCAAAGTCATGGTTAAGTGGGAAACGATGTGGGAAGGCACAGACAGCCAGGATGTTGGCTTAGAAGCAGCCATCATTTAAAGAAAGCGTAATAGCTCACTGGTCGAGTCGGCCTGCGCGGAAGATGTAACGGGGCTAAACCATGCACCGAAGCTGCGGCAGCGACACTTAGGTGTTGTTGGGTAGGGGAGCGTTCTGTAAGCCGTTGAAGGTGGCCTGTGAGGGTTGCTGGAGGTATCAGAAGTGCGAATGCTGACATAAGTAACGATAATGCGGGTGAAAAACCCGCACGCCGGAAGACCAAGGGTTCCTGTCCAACGTTAATCGGGGCAGGGTGAGTCGACCCCTAAGGCGAGGCTGAAAAGCGTAGTCGATGGGAAACAGGTTAATATTCCTGTACTCGGTGTTACTGCGAAGGGGGGACGGAGAAAGCTAGGTTATCCGGGCGACGGTTGTCCCGGTTTAAGCGTGAAGGTGGGTGACTTAGGTAAATCCGGGTCATCGTTAACACTGAGGCGTGATGACGAGTCACTACGGTGATGAAGTAACCAATGCTACGCTTCCAGGAAAAGCCTCTAAGCTCCAGGTAACATCAAATCGTACCCCAAACCGACACAGGTGGTCAGGTAGAGAATACTCAGGCGCTTGAGAGAACTCGGGTGAAGGAACTAGGCAAAATGGTGCCGTAACTTCGGGAGAAGGCACGCTGGCGCGTAGGTGAAGTCCCTTGCGGATGGAGCTGAAGCCAGTCGCAGATACCAGCTGGCTGCAACTGTTTAATAAAAACACAGCACTGTGCAAACACGAAAGTGGACGTATACGGTGTGACGCCTGCCCGGTGCCGGAAGGTTAATTGATGGGGTCAGCCGCAAGGCGAAGCTCTTGATCGAAGCCCCGGTAAACGGCGGCCGTAACTATAACGGTCCTAAGGTAGCGAAATT
>NZ_SDKL01000114.1:0-1830 GCF_004123125.1 Geobacillus sp. PK12 | reverse complement strand
CAACAGTAAGCATTAATAATGATGTAGTTGTGTTCAAAAATGACAACTTAACTGATACACAAGGCTCAATAACAGCTAGATTGGGTATTATGGTGCTTCTTAGCTTAATTAATGAATTTATCTTTAATAATGCTTTAAATAACAAAATTATTATTAAAGAATACAAGAAAAAGAATAATGTAAGAATCTTAAGTATGAAAGAAATGCAGAAACTTATTAAATATTCTGCATTATGTATTGATGAAGAGCACTTATACATTAATGAAAAGAATATTACAACACTAGAGTATATTGCTGATACTACTAAATTAGTGCGTAAGCTAGACTGTGGAACAATACATACTACTCAAAACCCTTCAGACTATAAGCAAACAGCTTCAGTAGCTGAAATGGCTTCAAGAATAATAAATAACTGTTCTTATTCATTCTTTTTTGGACTGTTAGACAATGATATTGAAACTGTTAAAGGCTTCTATAAAAACTCTAATCAATTATTAGATTCAGAAGTTAAATTCATTGCTTCAAGACAAAGGGGAAAGGTATTAGCAACTATTTCAAATAATGAACGTTATGCAATCAATTTACATTTTAATGATGTAGAGAAAGAACTATTTTTTGATAAAGGAGAGTAATAATAATGAAAGGTAGAAAATATAGATATATTTTAGTGCCAGCATTAGGGAGTTTACTCCCTTTTGCTTTTATTAGTGCTGGTTCTTTAAAAAGCACTAGTTCAGCATTTTTGATTACTAATAAATTATTATCAGGATCAGACAGTAATTTTAATAGATCATATATAGATAATAGGTTTAGTCAAATCGATGAGTTTAAGTCAGGAGTTTATAAAAAAAGAGAAAAGCAAACATTTACTTATAAGTGGAATTTTTTGTTACCAGATTCACCATATTTAGTCGGTGTTGATCAATTTGACTGACCCAGAGGCACAAACATAAAATACAATGTGTTTGGAAAGGAATTTCAATTTCCAGCAAGCGGAACTAAATATTTTCATAACCCACCAAGAATTATATTAAACCCATCTGTTCGTGGTGGTGGCAAGCAGCATGGTGCTATTGGGCTAGCTTACCCATATTCTAGATCTTTAACTTCTGAGGCAAAAAACTTTTTTTGATGAGACCAAGGTTACATAGAAGGTAATATTAAACCATATCCAGATTATTACTATGTGTATCCTACTATAGAAATTTCAGGCATTGAAGAAAAAATTAATAATTTGGTTAATCCAAAAATTAAAACAAACTGCGAAAGAGAAGGCTTTAGTAGCATAAGTTGCGATTATTCTCCTAATCCAAATGCTTTTCAAAATATAGAGATTGTAGGTTTTGATTTAACTGAAGAATCCAAAAATAAGCTTAAAAACTATGAAAGACCTTGAGAAAAAACAGATTTTTATAAATCACATAAAATATTAAATACTATCAGAAGTTATTGAGCTTACACAGCCAATCCAGAAGTTGAAGTCACTTTAGAATACGACTCAACTAAAAATGAATACTATGACCTATCCGATAGTATTAAATTTAAAGACTTAAACACTATTTTTAATGGCTTAAAGAAAGCTTATTCAGAAAGTGCATCAATTGTAAATAATGGCAAAATAACAATAGATTCTGATGTTATGGGAGACTTAGATGAATCATTACCTGTTGACATTGATAGTAAGAAGTTTCCATTAAAAACTAATGTACAAAAGTTAAAGGAAAAAACCAGCACTAAAGAATATAGTTTATCTGATGGTTGAAAAATAAAGCTTTCAGAAACTCCTGAAGTAGTAAGCTCAAAAGAAAAAACAGCAAAAATAGTTAAAAG
>NZ_SDKL01000113.1:0-3976 GCF_004123125.1 Geobacillus sp. PK12 | reverse complement strand
TTAAATACGTTGCCCGCCTTCCTGAGTTGGTGAAACTCATTTCGGATGAAGGCTGCGAGTGCCAGCTTGCGACTAACATTGGTTTTATGTCCAAGTTGAGTAACAAGGCAGACCATAAGTATTGCCATAGCCTGGCTAAAGAAGTGTTCGGTGGGGATATGCTTGATGTCTTCCTCCCTCGCCTTGACGGTTTTGAACGCTGCGGCGAGTCTTTTGACACTGTTATTTCAGCTAACCCGGCAACGTATGTTGGTAGTGCTGATGCATTGAAGAACGCGCGAATTGCCGCGGAAGATTTTGCTAAAGCAGTTTTTGACCGTATTGAATTTATCAGATCTAACTGAGGAGTAAGAAACCCCCATGTCAAAGAAAAACAGACCAACAATTGGGCGAACCCTTAATCCTTCAATATTAAGCGGATTTGATAGTTCTTCAGCCTCTGGCGATCGAGTCGAGCAGGTATTCAAGTTATCAACTGGTCGCCAGGCCACATTTATTGAAGAGGTAATACCTCCGAACCAGGTAGAAAGCGATACCTTTGTTGATCAGCATAACAACGGGCGTGACCAGGCATCTCTTACGCCAAAATCATTAAAAAGTATCCGAAGCACTATTAAGCATCAGCAATTTTACCCTGCAATAGGTGTTAGACGGGCTACAGGGAAAATTGAAATTTTGGATGGTTCCCGGCGTCGAGCTTCTGCCATCTTAGAGAACGTAGGGTTGCGGGTTTTAGTCACGGACCAGGAGATCAGCGTTCAGGAAGCGCAAAATTTAGCGAAAGACGTTCAGACAGCATTGCAGCACAGCATTCGAGAAATAGGTCTGCGTTTGATGCGAATGAAAAATGATGGGATGAGTCAGAAGGATATTGCAGCCAAAGAAGGGCTGTCTCAGGCGAAGGTCACGCGTGCTCTCCAGGCAGCGAGTGCTCCGGAAGAATTAGTCGCCCTTTTCCCTGTGCAGTCGGAATTAACCTTTTCGGACTACAAAACGCTTTGTGCTGTTGGCGACGAAATGGGGAACAAGAATTTAGAGTTTGATCAGCTTATTCAAAACATATCCCCGGAAATAAACGACATCTTATCCATTGAAGAAATGGCCGAAGATGAAGTTAAAAATAAAATCCTGCGCTTGATAACAAAGGAAGCCTCACTACTCACGGATAAAGGTTCTAAAGATAAGTCCGTAGTTACTGAATTATGGAAATTTGAGGACAAGGATCGCTTTGCAAGGAAGCGCGTGAAAGGCCGTGCATTTTCTTATGAGTTTAATCGACTCTCAAAAGAGTTACAGGAAGAACTCGACAGGATGATTGGGCATATCCTTAGAAAGAGCCTCGATAAAAAGCCGAAGCCTTAAACTTTCGCCATTCAAATTTCACTATTAACTGACTGTTTTTAAAGTAAATTACTCTAAAATTTCAAGGTGAAATCGCCACGATTTCACCTTGGATTTTACCTTCCTCCCCTCCTCCCGAAAAAAATAAAAAAATTGCTTGTCACGAGAAAGTCAACAAGTGACTTTCAATAAAATCTCTTCCGAAAAGGGATTCACACAAGTGCCTTGTGTTTAAGGAAGAGTAAATTGAGTAACTTACGCGAATACCAGAATCGTATTGCAGATATCGCAAAACGCTCTAAAGCTGTGCTTGGCTGGGCAAGCACTGCGCAGTTCGGTACTGATAACCAATTCATTAAAGATGATGCCGCGCGTGCCGCATCTATCCTTGAAGCTGCACGTAAAGACCCGGTTTTTGCGGGTATCTCTGATAATGCCACCGCTCAAATCGCTACAGCGTGGGCAAGTGCACTGGCTGACTACGCCGCAGCACATAAATCTATGCCGCGTCCGGAAATTCTGGCCTCCTGCCACCAGACGCTGGAAAACTGCCTGATAGAGTCCACCCGCAATAGCATGGATTCCACTAATAAAGCGATGCTGGAATCTGTCGCAGCAGAGATGATGAGCGTTTCTGACGGTGTTATGCGTCTGCCTTTATTCCTCGCGATGATCCTGCCTGTTCAGTTGGGGGCAGCTACCGCTGATGCGTGTACCTTCATTCCGGTTACGCGTGACCAGTCCGACATCTATGAAGTCTTTAACGTGGCAGGTTCATCTTTTGGTTCTTATGCTGCTGGTGATGTTCTGGACATGCAATCCGTCGGTGTGTACAGCCAGTTACGTCGCCGCTATGTGCTGGTGGCAAGCTCCGATGGCACCAGCAAAACCGCAACCTTCAAGATGGAAGACTTCGAAGGCCAGAATGTACCAATCCGAAAAGGTCGCACTAACATCTACGTTAACCGTATTAAGTCTGTTGTTGATAACGGTTCCGGCAGCCTACTTCACTCGTTTACTAATGCTGCTGGTGAGCAAATCACTGTTACCTGCTCTCTGAACTACAACATTGGTCAGATTGCCCTGTCGTTCTCCAAAGCGCCGGATAAAGGCACTGAGATCGCAATTGAGACGGAAATCAATATTGAAGCCGCTCCTGAGCTGATCCCGCTGATCAACCACGAAATGAAGAAATACACCCTGTTCCCAAGTCAGTTCGTTATCGCGGCTGAGCACACGGTACAGGCGGCGTATGAAGCACAGCGTGAATTTGGTCTGGACCTGGGTTCCCTACAGTTCCGCACCCTGAAGGAATACCTGTCTCATGAACAGGATATGCTGCGTCTTCGCATCATGATCTGGCGCACTCTTGCGACCGACACCTTTGACATCGCTCTGCCGGTTAACCAGTCCTTTGATGTATGGGCAACCATCATTCGTGGCAAATTCCAGACTGTATATCGCGACATTATTGAGCGCGTTAAATCTTCTGGTGCGATGGGGATGTTTGCTGGTGCTGATGCAGCATCTTTCTTCAAACAGTTGCCGAAGGATTTCTTCCAGCCAGCCGAAGACTATATCCAGACTCCGTATGTTCACTACATCGGTACCCCATTTAGGACCACCCACAGCACCTAACAAAACGGCATCAGCCTTCTTGGAGGCTTCCAGCGCCTCATCTGGAAGTGGAACACCTGTAGCATCGACCTGCAGGGGGGGGGGGGCGCTGAGGTCTGCCTCGTGAAGAAGGTGTTGCTGACTCATACCAGGCCTGAATCGCCCCATCATCCAGCCAGAAAGTGAGGGAGCCACGGTTGATGAGAGCTTTGTTGTAGGTGGACCAGTTGGTGATTTTGAACTTTTGCTTTGCCACGGAACGGTCTGCGTTGTCGGGAAGATGCGTGATCTGATCCTTCAACTCAGCAAAAGTTCGATTTATTCAACAAAGCCGCCGTCCCGTCAAGTCAGCGTAATGCTCTGCCAGTGTTACAACCAATTAACCAATTCTGATTAGAAAAACTCATCGAGCATCAAATGAAACTGCAATTTATTCATATCAGGATTATCAATACCATATTTTTGAAAAAGCCGTTTCTGTAATGAAGGAGAAAACTCACCGAGGCAGTTCCATAGGATGGCAAGATCCTGGTATCGGTCTGCGATTCCGACTCGTCCAACATCAATACAACCTATTAATTTCCCCTCGTCAAAAATAAGGTTATCAAGTGAGAAATCACCATGAGTGACGACTGAATCCGGTGAGAATGGCAAAAGCTTATGCATTTCTTTCCAGACTTGTTCAACAGGCCAGCCATTACGCTCGTCATCAAAATCACTCGCATCAACCAAACCGTTATTCATTCGTGATTGCGCCTGAGCGAGACGAAATACGCGATCGCTGTTAAAAGGACAATTACAAACAGGAATCGAATGCAACCGGCGCAGGAACACTGCCAGCGCATCAACAATATTTTCACCTGAATCAGGATATTCTTCTAATACCTGGAATGCTGTTTTCCCGGGGATCGCAGTGGTGAGTAACCATGCATCATCAGGAGTACGGATAAAATGCTTGATGGTCGGAAGAGGCATAAATTCCGTCAGCAAGTTTAGTCTGACCATCTCATCTGTAACA
>NZ_SDKL01000112.1:0-1083 GCF_004123125.1 Geobacillus sp. PK12 | reverse complement strand
CCTGATCAGGGCAATCTACGAACGCGCTGCGGTACTTCACTTCTTCGATGGGCACTGCCAGCCGCAGTCCCGGGAATCGCCGCCACAAAGTCTGATAAGCCATGCGCAGCATGGATCTGGCCAAGGCCGCGCCGACGCAGTAATGGATGCCGTGCCCGAATCCGACGTCCGACACCGCGGCGCGATTCGCGTCGAGGACGTCGGGATCCGGGGTCAGCGCCTCATCCCGGTTGGCCATGAGAATCGAGCACAGGACGTAGTCCCCCGCCTTGATCAGCTGCCCGTCGATGACCACGTCCTTGATGGCGAGACGCGGATTCGGCGCCTGCACCGGGGACAGATACCGGACGAGTTCGTTGACGACGCGTTCGGCCTTTTCGGGGGACTCGAAAAGCAACTCGATCTGTCCGGGATTGTCCAGGAGGGCGAGGACACCGAAACCGATCATCCCGGCGACGGTTTCGACACCGCCGAGGATCAGCGCCGTGCAGAGGCCCTTCAGTTCCTCGTCCGTGACGTTGTCGCCGTGGTCCCGCACGATCATGCCGAGGAGACCGTCGTCGGGGTCGGCGCGCTGCCTGGCGAGGAGGTTGTCCAAATACCGGTTGAACGCCGCGCTGTCGGCGGCCCGTGCCTTGAGTCCCCGGCTCAGGTCGGCGTTCCGCCTGATCCGCCGGACGAACTCACGCTGGTCGTCGCGCGGGATGCCGAGCAGTTCGCACAGGGCGTGCGCGCCGACCGGATCGGCGAACAGGCCCTGGAGGTCCGCGGACGGCCCCTCGGCCTCCAGCAGATCGAGGCGATCATCGATGAGACTTTGGATCGCGGGCTCCATCCGGCGGATCCGGCGGACCGTGAACTCCGGCGTGAGCATTTTCCGCAAACGGGTGTGCTCGGGTGGGTCATAAGTGGAGATCTGCCCGACGAACTGGGCCTCCACATGGGCGCCGGATTTCGACTGGGTGAATTGCGGCCGCGTCGTGAAATGTTCGTGATCACCCAATATCCTGCGCACGACCTCGTAACCGTGGGCCTGCCAGACGAAGTCCCTGCCCAGCTGGGTGGACGATTCGCCGACTATCC
>NZ_SDKL01000111.1:0-1005 GCF_004123125.1 Geobacillus sp. PK12 | reverse complement strand
TATTCATTAACAAAGCAAAAAGCACCACAAGTTAACTTGCGGCGCTTTTTGTTGCCTTTTGTTAAAATTTGAGTATCTAAATTAAAAAAGAAAGGCTTTTACATTATATATGATTAGCAATGACAAAAATACTAGTTATTCAACTGACCTATGCTTGCTTAAAAAGAAATTAAATGTGCACGGCAAGTACAAGTTTAATTATGTACATTATGTAATTGATGAAACGAATTGAGATGAAATATTGACCAAGTCAAATCACAAAACCAATAAAAATAACATTAGCCCGTTGAGACTTAAAGAAATTCTTGAAAGGCTAATTGCAGGCTATGATATGAAAACTGTTTCTAATATTGTAGGGTTTAAATCAAGATCAATTTATAACTTATTTGACAGAATTACAATTGAAACAAAGCGTGGCTATGCTAAATACCAAAAGAAATGTAAATTGTGTGGTATGGACTTAAAAGGCAAAACAATATATGTAATTAGTGCTCTCAAATTTTTGAATTTAATTGAAACAAGACATGATTCAAAAAGATTAGAAAACAATTCTAAATTGCTTATGAAATACATTGACATTTTTAAGTTTTACAAACAGTTACTGTACTTTTATTTGAAGAATAGAAATAGTTTTAACTTAGATAGTAAAGCTGTTAAACAGTCTGTGGCAAGCATTATTTTTAAATACATAAGAGAACTAGAAGCACAGGGAAAACTTCAAAATTCATATATTCCATCAGTTCAAAACTTTTACCGTATATTGGCTAAACATAGTGCTTTTGGTCTAAAATTAGATATTCTTCCATATAAATCAAACGGCAAATATGGAAGCAGAACAACAGTAAAGCATGAGACAAAGAAAAAGACAATAGGCAAACTTATTACTGAACGTCCAGAATCAGTTAATTTAAGACTAAATGACAATGATTATGAAATGGACACTGTAATTGGTTTGAGATCAGACAATTATTGCATTCTTACATTAATCAACAGAAAATCTAGAAT
>NZ_SDKL01000110.1:0-1550 GCF_004123125.1 Geobacillus sp. PK12 | reverse complement strand
TACACTAGGACAAAAAAAGTAGACATCAGCAAATTTGCTGATGTTTTTTGTTGGAGATAAAAATGGCTAAGCAGTTAAGTGTTAATGAATGGAAATATTTGTTTGAAAAATACGAAAAATATAGATCTGGGGAACTCACTAAAAAATGTTTTTTGAATGAAATGATGAAAATAAAAAATGTAAAACACATTTCTGACGATCAATGAAAGAGATTAGTGAATAAGTATAAAAGATATAATTTAGGTATGAACATAGAATCGATGAGCGGAAGATCGCCTAAAAAAGGTAAAGGTTCCGGCAGACCAAAAAAGACAAAATCAAATGATGAAATATTAGATGAATTTTTAAATGATCTAAATAAAGAAGATTTGATAAAGATAATAAAAATAATTTCTACAGATGACGAAATTAAGAAGATAAAAAAGGACAAATTTAAAGAAACGGTTACCAAAATAAAGAATTCATTTCCTTTTAAGGTATCGAATAAAGTTATTATGTCATTGCTTAAAATTAAAAAATCTACATACTATAAAAAGCTAAAAAAATTGAAAATGATTAAAGAAAAGAATCTTGAATTAGAGAACACTGTAGTTCAAGCTTTTAAAGAAACTGGAGGCATTTTCGGCAGAGAAAGATTGGCTGCTTATATTAGCAAAAATAAACAAATAAAGCTTAATTATAGGACTTTAGGTAGAATAATGAAAAAACTTGGACTAGTTTGTAGAATAAGAAAAGCAAAAAGAACAAAAGAATCTAAGAATGTAGCTGTAACGTTTCAAAATATTGCTTCTCGTGACTATGATGGCATATATAATGATATCTATGCTACTGATGTTACATACATACCTTCGCCAATAGATGTTGATCAAAATTTTGTATATATGTCAGCTGTTATTCATCATAAAACCAAAAAAATTTTAGGTTTTAACCTGTCTTTGTACAATGATAATTCATTGGTTATTGATAATATTAAAAAAGTTAATTTTCCTAAAAATTTTGTTATACATTCTGACCACGGAAGTCAATATTCATCTAAAGAATATCTTCAGTTAATTGAAAGACTTAATGGAAAAGTATCAATGTCAAGAATTGGCAATTCTCTTGACAATAGAGAAATTGAATACTTTTTTTCAGTACTTAAAACTGAAATGTTTGAAAATTTTGAGAAAAGTGTTAAGAAAATGACGCTTAAGGAACTTGAGCGTCATCTAAATAAATTCATTGATTGATATAATAATGAGCGAATGCTCAAGAAATTTAATTACAAAACTCCACATGAATTGTGAGTGGAGTTTTGTAAAAAATAAAAATTTAAGGTCTACTTTTGTTGTCCTAGTTTAATTTGATGTCATCTATTAAAATGCGTCAAGCATTTAATTAATAGAACTAGGTCTAATATTTACAGTCTGCTACCAATATATTGACAAAATGTTAACCTTTAGTTCTTAACAAAAAAACAGATTATTAACAAAATTTATTGCGCACAAAATGCACAAAAGACATCAAAAAATCTAGCTCGGGGCAAGACTTTAGTCTTTAATTTCTAAGAA
>NZ_SDKL01000011.1:0-43134 GCF_004123125.1 Geobacillus sp. PK12 | reverse complement strand
GGGGAATCATTCCTGAATGTCACCCACAAATATTTTACTCACACAAATCAGCCTTTCCTCTTGACAACCGGAGCATTTGGCGTCATAATTTCTTACAAATTGCACTCCTTGACAAGAAAACAACAGGAACGGCACGGGACTAGTAAACCGAGGGAACGCGCCAGAGAGTGGAACCCATAGGCTGGAAGGTTCCTCGCGGGAAGCCGGTTGAACCTGCCCTAGACGGCCGCTTATGCAAACATAAGCCGCACGCCTGCGTTACAGGCTCGAGGGGGCGCTTTAGGCGCCAAAAAAGGTGGTACCGCGGAACGCTTTTCCGTCCTTTTGCGAAAGGAGGAAAAGCGTTTTTTATTGGCCGGCCGCTTCGCAGGACGGCTAGGCAATCCAACTCATGCCATTCAACACGCAAAGGAGGGAGGAACGCGATGAAACGGCAGCGCGTGGTGGTCAAAATCGGCAGCAGCTCGCTCACCGATCCGAAAGGTGGCCTTTGCCGCGACAAGCTGCACGGCCATGTTGAAGCCATCGCCTATCTGAAACAGCTCGGCCATGACGTCATTCTCATCACGTCCGGCGCTGTCGCCGCCGGGTTCGGGCCGCTCGGCTACCCGGCGCGGCCGACGACGATCGCCGGCAAACAGGCCGCGGCTGCCGTCGGGCAAAGCTTGCTTATGCAGGCGTACAGCTCGGCGTTCGCCCGCTTTGGCTTCACGGCCGCCCAATTGTTGTTGACGCGCAGCGACTTTTACAGCCGCGAACGGTTTCGCAACTTGTTCGCCACGATGACGACGCTGCTCGAACACGGGGCGATCCCGATCATCAATGAAAACGACTCCGTTTCCGTTGAAGAATTGACGTTTGGCGACAACGATATGCTGTCGGCGCTTGTCGCCGGCTTTTTGCACGCCGATGCGCTCGTTTTGCTCACCGATATTAACGGGCTGTATGACGCCAACCCGAAAACGAATCCACAGGCGAAAAAATACGCCTTTTTGCCGCACATTACCGACGAAATGATCGAAGCGGCCGGCGGCAGCGGCTCGGCAGTCGGCACCGGCGGCATGCGCTCAAAGCTTCTCGCCGCTCAAAAAGCGTTGTCCTTCGGCGTCAGCGTCTTTATCGGCACCGGGCGAGGCAAAGAAGCACTCGCCGATATTTTAGCCGGAAAAGGTGATGGGACGTACATCGGCGCCCCATTTCCGAAGCAAATGCAAATGCACAAGCAATGGATCGCGTATCACGCGCCTGTCGCCGGCACGATCACCGTCGACAGCGGCGCGGAGGAAGCGCTCCTTGCGCGCGGCAAAAGCTTGCTTCCCGCCGGCGTCACGGCCGTTTCCGGCGACTTTCATGCGATGGATGTCGTCGATGTTGTCAATGAGAAAGGGATCACGATCGGCCGCGGCCAAGTGTATTATGCCGCCGCCGATTTAGAAAAAGTAAAAGGACTTCCGAGCGAGGAAGCGCGGCAATACTCGTACTTGCACCGCCCGGAAGTCATTCACCGCGACAATTGGGTCACGTTGCGAAAGGAGAGTGTATTCAAATGACCGAACTGCTTGAAAAAGCCGAGCGTCTGAAAGCCGCGTCGCAGACGCTGGCTATGCTGTCAACAGAGGAAAAAAACGCCGCATTGGAACAAATCGCCCAAGCGCTTGACCGCGAACGCGCCTTCATTTTGCAAGAAAACGAAAAAGATATGGCCCAAGGCCGCGAGCAAGGGCTGTCACCGGCTTTGCTTGACCGGCTCCAACTCACCAATGAACGCCTGGACCAAATCATCGGCGGCGTCCGCCAAGTCGCTTCCCTTCCCGACCCGGTCGGAGAAATCGTCGAGGAATGGACGCGGCCGAACGGGCTTCGCATCCAAACGGTGCGCGTGCCGCTTGGCGTCATCGGCATGGTGTATGAAGCGCGGCCGAACGTCACGGTCGATGCCGCCAGCCTTTGCCTGAAAACCGGAAACGCCGTCCTGCTTCGCGGCAGCTCGTCAGCGCTTCATTCGAACAAAGCGCTTGTTTCCGTCATGAAAGGGGCGCTCCGCACCACCGCCGTGCCCGATGCGGCCATTGAACTGCTCGAAGACACGCGCCGGGAAACGGCACAACAGATGTTCCGCCTCAATGACTATTTGGATGTGCTCATCCCGCGCGGCGGCGCCGGGCTCATCCGCTCGGTCGTCGAAAACGCCACCGTGCCCGTGCTTGAAACCGGCGTCGGCAACTGTCATATGTTCATCGACGAATCAGCCGAGCGGCAAATGGCGATCAACATCGTCCTGAACGCCAAATTGCAGCGTCCGTCCGTCTGCAACGCCATCGAAACGGTGCTCATCCATGAGCGTTGGCCATATGCCGACGACTTGCTTGAGGCGCTGCACGCCCGCGGTGTCGAGCTGCGCGGCGACGACCGCCTCGCGTCATCGCACCCGTTCATCAAACCGGCGACGGAAGACGACTGGCATGCGGAATATTTGGCGCCGATTTTAGCGGTTAAGCTCGTCGCCGATGTCGATGAGGCGATTGCCCATATCCGCCGCTACGGGACGAAGCACTCGGAAGCGATCATCACCGAAAACGAAGCGAACGTCCGCCGCTTTTTCCAAGCGGTCGACGCGGCGGTCTTGTACCATAACGCCTCCACCCGCTTCACGGACGGCGAACAGTTCGGCTACGGAGCGGAAATCGGCATCAGCACGCAAAAGCTGCACGCCCGCGGTCCGATGGGGCTTGTCGCCATCACGACGACAAAATCGCTCGTGTACGGGACGGGGCAAATTCGAACCGTGTAACCAAGGGCGGGAAGCGGGACCCCGCCCCTGCGCTCCCGTCCTTTTGACGCATACAACGATTAGGAAAGAAGGGGGGCCACGATGCCGTTCATTGATTTTCGCAGCGATACCGTGACCAAACTGACGCCAGAGATGCGCCGGGCGATGTCGGAAGCCGAAGTCGGCGACGACGTATACGGCGAAGATCCGACCCTCAATCGTTTAGAAGCGTTGGCGGCCAAAATGCTTGGAAAAGAAGACGCCTTGTTCGTCACGAGCGGCACGCAAGGAAATCAAGTCGCCATCTTGACGCATTGCCGCCCGGGGTTTCTGTGAAAATGTCGCACCGACGAGCCATGATTTTCACCCTGAGTGGAGAGCGGACCGCGGCTCATGGACCTTTCCGTGAAAATCCCATGCGGGAAGCGATGATGTTCGTCTCCGGGTGGAGGGCAAACCGTTGCTCGTGAGCCCTTTCTGTGAAAATCCCTGGCCGGCAATCCATGGTTTTCATCCCCAGGTAGAGGGCAAGACGTCGCCTATAGATTTGTTTCTGTCAACGTTCGCTTCGCGGTGCCGCAAACACCCAACAGCGGCTGCCGATGAAATTCACCGCCATGCCCATGATCGTGGCCGCACCTTTCGCGAGCCAAAGCGGTCCAAGCCGTTCGGCCGCCAACAAGACAACAAGCGACACCCCAAGCGACAGCCCGTTGACCGCAAGAAACCGAAGCAATTCCCCAATATTCGCCCTTTGCTTCATTTGAAACGTCCAGCGCCGATTCCAAACGTAGCTGTTCGCCACCCCGGCGCCGTAGGCAACGGCTTGGGCAACCGCCGCCTTAGCGCCTGCAGCAGTCAACAAAAAAAAGACGGCGAAGTCCACCGCGGTATTGCTCACCCCAACGAGGCCAAACCGCCATACGGCTTGTTTTTCTTTACGGAATATATGAAGGCTTTCGTTCATGTTTCGTTCCGACTCCCCACGTTTCGTTGACAATATAGAGCGGACGCTCTTTCACTTCATCGTAAATCCGGCCGATATATTCGCCAATCGCGCCGAGCATGAGCAGTGTCACCCCGTTGCCAAGCAGCATGACCATCGACAACGACGCCCAGCCGGCGACCGTTGAATGGGCAAACCATTTAAGGTAAAGGACAACGAACATCCCCACCACACTGGCCGCCGACATCAAGAACCCAAGCCAACTCGCTAGCTTCAACGGCTTGTATGAAAACGAGGTAATGCCATCAAGCGAAAAACGGATCATCTTTTTGAGCGGGTATTTCGTCTCGCCGGCGAAACGCGGCTCCCGCTCGTATTCAACCGCCGTCTGCCGGAAGCCGACCCAACTTACCAGCCCCCGAACAAACCGGCTTCGCTCTCTCATATAGCGTAACTGATCGCACACTTTCCGGTCAATAAGGCGAAAATCGCCTGTATCGACCGGAATGTCGATTTCAGTCGCCGCTCGCAGCAAGCGATAAAACACGTAAGCCGTCCATCTTTTGAACACCGTCTCGCCCTTCCGCTTGACGCGCCGGGCATACACCACTTCATACCCTTCCTTCCAGCGTTCGATCATCTCTAAAATAAGCTCGGGGGGGTCTTGCAAATCAGCGTCAATGACGATGATCGCTTGGCCCGAGGCATAGTCCATCCCTGCGGTAATGGCGATTTGGTGGCCAAAATTGCGGGAAAAGTCAATGTACTTCACGGTGTCATCCTTCACGGCCAATTCCCTCAAGATCTCCAGCGTCTCATCCGTGCTGCCGTCGTTAATGAACAACAATTCATACGGTTCGTCCGTTTGCTCCATGACAGTTTTCAACCGCCGGTACGTCTCGCGGATGACCAGCGCCTCATTATATACAGGGATAATGACAGAATAGGTCGCCATTCATGTCCCCTCCTTCGTTCGCTTCTTGCCTTTTTCTGCGAAAAGACAGCTCACACACGCCTCTATCCTCACACCCGAAAAAAGAGAGCGATGCAAACCGCATCGTTTTGCACCATCGTGCTCAAAGCGCAGCTTTTCGCGTGCGACGTCCCATGATTTCGCGAAAAACCGCACGGCGCTTCCGTTGCAAGTGGAAAAACGTTATCGAAGTATTCGCCAACATACTCGAGCACCAGATGCTAGCCGTTGTACACGTACAGCGTCATTCCTCCGCGGCCCATGCCGCCAAAGGTCTCGCTTTGCCCACCGCCCCATTGTGACGACGGCACTTCTTGGCAATGCGTTTTGATCCATTGCACCAGCTCATTGTCGCCCCGTCCCTCTCCGGAGAGAAGGAAATACTTCACCTCGCCGTTTTGGACCATCTTCTCCAACTTCGCGGGGGTCAACACTGGATCGGTTCCCCCAAATCCACCCATCGCCATCACCGCGCGGTCGGTATGAAGCATCATCTCCGCCGCTTCGGTTGCTCGAATGGTCGCGGCCAAGTATTTGGTTTTTCCAGCGTGTTGCTCTAAATAAGCCACTAAAGCGGCCAATGAATGGCGGCCTCCAAGCTCAGTCCCTTCATCCGAATGCACATCCCTTTGCCCTTGCCGCCAGCGCCCGTCCTGCCCCGCCGGCATCGCTGCAGTCAGCATGGCGCCTCCTTCCCGGCGTAAATCGGGCCCTGCATATGGGATCGTGCTGTTTGTTCCGTACAACACAGGTGTGAGCGACCAATACGCCGGCAGCACAAGCAAACCAAACAGCGCGGCCGCATAGACGATTCGCTGCCAGCGCTCGCGCCCTTCCATCGCCAACCAGAGGCAAACGATCGCCAGTCCGTAAAATCCAACTGCCATCGGCCACACGGCCGACAATGAGTGGTTGTATTGCCAAGCAATCCATATATCAAACGCATAAGTGGCCAAAAGAGCCGTCGGAAACAGCCATGACATTCGACGTTCACCGGTTCCAAACGAAGCGAGCATCTTTCCTCCGGCTCCCACCAACACTGCAATCGCCGGAGCCAGCATACTTAAATAGTAACGATGGTAAAACCCGGCGATGCTGAAAAACACCATCATCGGTCCAAGCCAAGCAAGCCAAAAGAGCAAGAAACGATGAAACAACGTTATTTGGCGGCGGCGCCATACATCAGCCATCCATCCGACAGCTACCACCATAACAAACGGCAGCAGCCAACTCGCTTGTCCGGCTAAAGGAAGCTGGAACAGCCGAAAAACGCCGGGATCGCCAATCTCGCCGCGGCCGATTCCGCCCATGCCGCCTCCTGGAGCAGAAGGAGGGGCTCCTGGCGCTCCGGACATCGAAGGCGGTGCTCCTTCTGAAGGAAATGCGCCATTGTCTCCATCGTTTGACGGTGCAGTGATGCCGCTCGTTTCTGTCAACCTCTCTCTCCCATTAAAATCCGTCCCCATTCTGCCGCCCGGCCCGGCCTCCCCCGTCAGCCGTTCAATGCCGTTGTAGCCTAGGGCCAGCTCCAACACCGAATTGGTTTTGCTGCCGCCAATGTACGGACGTTTATCGGCCGGAATCAAAGCGACAGCTCCCGCATACGAAAGGGAAACGGCAAGCAGCACGACCGTGGCCATCGCCAAATGGCCCGTCCGTTTTTTCCACGATGTTTTCGCCGCCAACCAATAGAACAAGTAAAACGCCGGCAGCACCATGTACGCCTGCAGCATTTTCATATTAAACCCCACCCCAACGACCGCAAAGCTGCCGATCAGCCATGCGAGCCGCTTGGTCATGACGGCTTTCATCAACATCCAAACCGCGACAAGCAGCGTAAACACCAATACGGCGTCAATGTTGTTCGTACGCGCCACGGCCACAAACACCGGGGTGCAGGAAAAAATGAAGCTTGCCCAGCGCGCCGCTATCCGACCCGCCCACGGCTTGACGATGACGTACATCATCCACGTCGAGGCAACCCCCGCCAACGCTTCCGGAAGAAGCACGCTAAAATCGCTCACTCCGAACACTTTCACGCTCAACGCCTGCAGCCAAAGCGCGGCCGGAGGCTTATCAACGGTAATGAATCCCTCTGGATCAAGCGCGGCGAAGAAAAACGCCTTCCAACTTGCAGCCATGCTTTTCGCCGCCGCCGTATAATACACATTGGAACCGCTGTTTCCCATTTGATAGAAGTGCAAAAAAGCTGACCATGCCATGATCGCCGTAATCCATCCATCCCATTTCCATTTTATGTTCTTCATCGACTCTCCCTTTCCGTCACGTTCTTCGTCTCCTGCCGTTACGTTACCCCGTGTTGGTGAAAGTTTGGTGAAAAAATCGAGCGAATGGACAAGGTTTTCATTTCGCTGGCCGCAGACGTGTGCTATGATAAAAGGCGAAGGGAGGTGAATCGTGTGGAAGGAGCCACCATGGTGCAACAAATTTTAAAGGCGCTCGACTTGCATTCCGGAAAAATCCAGAAACAAATGAAGGAAATGGAAGATCGACTGCGCGCTGAAATCCAAGACACAGAAAACCGACTGCGCGCGGAGATCCAAGATACAGAAAATCGGCTGTATGCCAAAATTCGCGAAACGGAAGACCGGTTGCACCAAAAACTCTTGGATCTGGAAAAACGCACCGACGCTCGGTTTGAGCGCTTGGAAACGAAAATGAACTATTGGCGCCTTGAATGGTCGGAAACACAGGAAACCGTCGACTTCCTCGCCCGCAAAACCCTCCAACATGAACGAAAACTCCGTTCCCGAGCTGAACAAAGCGAAATCTCTTAAAAAACGAAAAAAGCCAAACCGACCGCCGGCACTTTCCTGCTTGACGATCGGTTTGGCTTCTGCCTTCTGTTGTTTGAACAGGCGCCTGCTTTGATGAATGATCGCGATGTCGAGAGGAGGCAAGCCCTTTTCTTTTTATTCCACTCCCTGCTGCTTTGCGATGTTCACGCGTGAAAACGCCTCTTTCATCACCTCATACGACTGCTTCAGCCGCTCATGATAGCGCGGCGCCTCCCACACCGGCCACGTGTACTCATAAAATCGCGCGGCCGGCAGCACATTCCCGTTCATCGCCGGGAAAGAAAACGAACTGCCCTCGCCCGCGACGTACACACCGAGACGGATGCCCGCGACGATCCGCCGGCTCTTCAAGCCATCTTTCGACCACATGTCGCCCATCACCTCGCGCCGGCTCGGGTCGGTCACGTTCAAAAGCGCCCATGGCAGGCGGATTTCGTACATATCGCCATTGCGGCTGACGCTGATATCCGCGAGTGAATCGTACGCTGCATCGTCGGGGTTGGCCGTGCCAAACCGCAACACCCCGGTTTCATATGAGTCGAACGGCACGGCCTTGCCGCGGGCTTCTTCCAATTTTTTGTTCAATGTCAGGCGAATCGGGTGGTAGACGCCGTTATCTTTGCGATTGGCGTACGGCGCCGCCGGCATCATATGCAGCTCTTTTCCGTAATGGAAGTAAAACGTGTCATAGTAGCTGTCGACAAGCAGACGGGCGCTCTGTTTTCCATGAATGACCAAGGCAAAGTCGATTCCCGCTGTCCGGACGCCAGACAGGCCGGGCAGACGCGATTGCCCTTGATTCGGAATCGTATCAAACGCCATGTAGACCGTCGTCCGATCGGTGATGCGTCCGCTGTCAAGCCGCACATACAAATACCCTTCATCGCTTGTGACGTACAGCGCCCGCTTGCCCTCTGTCCAAGCCGGCCGGATTCCGTTGAATGTCCAATCGTCTTTTCGGCCGTCGACCTTCATCATCGCGGCTGCGCTTGGACCTGGCTCAAACCGAAGCAATCCAAATTGTTGTTCGTTCGTCTGCACGTTCAGCCAAAACGGGCGGCGGTCCTGGTTGTCATAATCCATTGTGTTCCATGTCCGCTTGAACCATTCATCCTGCCAGGAAAACAACAGCCCTCCCGCCATCCACTCATGGACGATGTCCTCAAACAGCTCCCGGTCGATCGTTCCTTGTTCTTGTTCCGACAAAAACCCCTGATTTTTCCCGTGTACATTTCGATGCGCCATGCCGCGCGAAGAAGGAACGCCAAATTCAGCGACCAAAATCGGCATCCGGTGCGCCGCCTTCATGTCATGCAAGTAGGCGGCATAGCTGTTCTGCTCGCCGCGTTGGTCAACATAGCTGACGTATTTTTCCTCACGATTCAAAAAGTCAGGGTAATACGGATAAATATGGTATGACGCAAACAACCCGGCCTGCAGCTCGTGAGTGGCGTACATGACATTGGGGTTGACGGAAACAAAATCTTCTTTCACAAACGGTTCGGCCGGATGGCGGAGGAGGTCGGTCGTCACCCAATTCGTAAAACTGACCGGCCGCTGCCAGCCGTATGTTTCCGTTTCATACGCCACCGCTTCGTCGATCATACGGGCCAGCCATGCCTCAAACGGGCTCGCTCCTTTCGTGTATACGTATTTGCCGCGGTAGTCGCCCTGCTTCGGGTGTTTTTCGTTCGTCGCCGCCACAACGTCCGGATCCCACTCGACACCGAAAATCCAGCCGAGAACATACGGAGAAAGGTCGTATCGGTACATCCCGCCGGCATGCCCAGGCCGTTTTGCAATGCGGGCCTTGCCATGAACGAGGTCAATCGTACGGCGAATGTCCGTGCGAAACGCCTCACTCACCTCAGGCGCCCACACATCCTTCGTCCGCAGCATCGTCCTTTCATCGATCCAGACGCCATGGAACAAATAAAGCGGCTGCTTCGCTATTTGGTTGTACTCGTAAAGCGCCTCGTAAAACGCCGGCGGGTGGATCGTATAGACGCGGATGGCATTCGCCCCCATCGCCCCGATGTACTGCAGCCAGCGGAAATATTCTTCCTTCGTAATCTTCGCCTCTCCCGGAAACGCGCCGGGCTTGCTGATGCCGAGGTTGACGCCTTTAATAAGCAGCGGCTCCCACCGTCCATTGCGATATACTTGAAGATAGTCGCGCCCGACCGTTCCCGCCAAGCGGACGCCGCTTTGTTCCGCCGTTTGAACGGCGTCCTGCAGCTTGCCATCTTCCTGATATGCCTTGATTTCCCGCAAAATCGCTTTCATCATCGGCACGTACGCCTTCCAGTAAAAGGCCGCGCCGTTGTCCGGGCGGCTGCCCGCCGTCCATTTGCGCCATACATCCAGCCCCACGGTCTGATAAACGGAAGGCAGTTCCCCTTGATCAGCGTAATCGCCGCAAAAGTAATACGACTGATACGTCTTTGTCTCATAGCGAACAACGGCTGGAAACGAAAGCGGCAGCCCGATCGCCCGCAGCTTCTCTTTCCCGCGCTCAGACAGTGACAACGTATACGTTGCCAACACCATGTGTTTATCAAGCGGCTTGACGATGTCAAACCAATACGAATACGATGTGCGCATCTTGCCGCCCCAACGGGCTTCCCCCGCTTTTGTGGAGGAAAACATGACGCCACCGCCGCCAAGGTCGCGCCGATCGAGGACAAGAAGCCGATCCGATTCATCGACCAACACTATACCCGGCCCGCGGAACGAAAACGGCTTTCCGTATTGCGCTTTGTAGTTTTCTTTCACCCACACCGGCACTTCCCGGCTTCCCAAGTCAGAAAAATAACGGCCAATCCAGCCGGTCCACTCAAGGCCGAACAGCTGGGCAAACGAGGCGCGCACTTCGTTTTCTGTCGGATGGGCCATCGAATTGAACTCAGCGATCAACGTTTTCCTGCCTTGGCGGGCAAACCGCCAAAGCGACTCCATCTCCTGCCGCTCAAGCCCGCCGTACACTTTCGCCGAACGGGCGCCGTCCGTTTGCTTGCGGACGAACTCCTCCTCATATACCCCCGTATGTGTCAACGATATAGACCGCATCGTACCGCGCCATCTCCTTTGGCAGCGGCCGCACCTCGTACGTTCCATCCTTTTTCGGCCCAAACCCGGCGTAATCGCGTGCTGCTTTGTATCGCTCTCCGTTGCCGTGGACGTATTTTTGCTGATTCAAGACCCAAACGAGCCCTTGATGCTCGCGGTACGACTGATCGGGCACCGTTTTGTCGACAATAAGCAAATCGAGCTTCGTTTCTGGTTTCAGCCACCAAAGCCAATAGGGCGCGAACAGAACCAGCACTGCCAAGACCATATACACATAAAGCCAGCTGAACACCCGCTTCTCCATCTCCCCACTCTCCCAATCTTTCACCTATTTCCCCTATTTATAACAAACGAAACGATTGTCCGGCAAGAACAGGCAGATGCGGCATTCGAAATTTCTTTTTTGGTCAACCGAAGTCCATTTCCAATCAAATGGCGGCAACCCTTGCCGATGAAAAAATCAAAAAAGCAAGCTCCCTTTCCTAGGAGCTTGCTTGCCTGCCACTAGATCCTCTCAACGGTTCGGCTCGTACACATCCCACGTCCATTTAATCGACTGAACAATTTGGTCCGCCGCCTGTTCAGCCTCGAGCTCATTGATGATGACGCGGGAATGGTAGAGCGCATAGGCTGATTGGCGCTGGAAAAAGAGCTGCTCCACTTCTTCCAACGTTTTGTTTTTCAACACCGGCCGGCTGTCGACAATGAGCGGCAGCCGCTCTTCCTTCCAATGCTCCCACGACAAGTCAAGGAAAAAGACGATGCCGTGGGCCAAACAGGCGCGCCGCACCTCTTCCTGCAAATACGCGCCGCCGCCGAGCGAAAGGATTTTCAACCTTGTATTCGTGCACAAATCAACGATCAGCTCGCGCTCAACTTGCCGAAAATACGCTTCCCCTTTTTGCGCGAACATCTCCGGAATCGTCATCCCGTGCTGCCGCTCGATTTCCGCATCGACATCGATAAAGTCGCGGTACAGCTTCTTCGCGACAAGCTGCCCGATCGTTGTTTTCCCCGCTCCCATAAAGCCGATCAAAATGATATTTCGCTCGCGGAGCGGGATGGCGGTTTGCCTCTCCACGTTGCTTCACCTCTTTTTACTCTCTCTTTCCGGAAGACTGGCGGATAACGAGCTCCGGATGCAAAATCGTCCGTTTCGGCTCGCCGTCATCCCCTTTCATGCGTTCGTGCAATCGCCGCGCTGCGCACGCACCGATCTTTTCTGGGAATGCAGCCACCGTCGTTAGCGGCGGTTGAAACAGCGCGGATTCTTGAATGTTGTCAAAACCGACGACCGCAATGTCGCGCCCCGGAACGATCCCTTCCTCTTTTAAGCCAAGCATTGCGCCGAACGCGACGACATCGTTGTAACAAAAGAGCGCTGTCGGCGGGTTGGGTTGCTGCAGCACGCGTTTGGCCGCCATTCGCCCGCCTTGCCTTGTCGTCGCCGATGGCACAAGCAGCGTGTCATCCACCTCAATGCCTGCTGTGCGCAAGGCGTCGCCGTATCCTGCCCGGCGCGCCTTCCATACGGACGACTGCGGGGAACCGCCGATAAAGGCGATGCGCCGATGGCCGCGGTCGAGCAAATGCTCGACCGCCATCCGCCCGCCGGCCACATTGTCAATCCCAATATAATCAAACAACCCGGGCGGAAGCTCTTCGCGGGCGAACAATACGACGGGGATGTCCCATTGCCGAAGCCGCTCGAGCATCTCTGCCGAACATCCGGGAACCGGGCTCATGATCACACCGCCCACCCGATGCTCCAGCATCGTCGACAATAAGGCGTCTTGTTTTTCCGGCCGGTCAAACGTCGTGCCTAAAATGACCGTATATCCTTCCTGATCGAGCGCCTCATGGACGCCAACGAGCAATTCGGAAAAAAACGGGTTGTCAAGTTCGGTGATAATAAGACCAACTGTCGACGAACGCTGCGAACGCAAATTGGCCGCCACGCGGTCATAGACGTAGCCAAGCTCTTTCATCGCTTGGAGCACTTTTTTTCGCGTTTCTTTCGAAATATTCGGACTCCCACGGACGACAAGAGAGGCGGTCGCCCGCGACACGCCGGCGTGTTTGGCGACTTGTTCGAGCGTCACGCGGGAACGCTTTTTATCTGACACCGTTCGAATCACCTGCTTTACCGTCGCTTTCACCTATCAAAAGTATAAAGGCTGGCGGCAAGCAGTGTCAATGCAAGGCGTGGGCTGCCGGGAAAACAAACTTCGAAACAAAAAAACCCGGCAGCCTCGCACAAGGCAAGGAGCCGGGAAGGCGGAAAGCCGCAGCCGTTCGCTCATTCATATGATCCCGTTTTCTCGCAGCCGCTCAATGTCTTCCTTGGACATGCCAAGCATCGTTTGCAAAATCTCTTCGGTATGCTCCCCTAAATCCGGAGCAGTGCGGCGGATGGCGCCTGGCGTTTTTTCGAATTTCGGCACAATGCCGGGCATTTTAATTTTGCCAAGGCGTGGATGGGCGACTTCGATGATGTTTTCCCTCGCTTGGTAATGCGGGTGCTCAAAAATATCTTTAATGCTCAAAATCGGACTGACCGGCACGCCATGCTCATCCAAAATGCGGAGCAATTCATCGCGCGTCTTCGTGCGGATCCAGTCGGCGACGATGCCGTTTGTCTCTTCATGATGAGCGAGCCGCCGTTCGTTTGTGCAAAATTTCTCATCCGTCAACATATCTTCCCGCCCCATCGCTTTCGCCAGCCGCTCGAACGTCGAATCGGTGCTGGTGACAAGCACGACCCAATGCCCGTCTTTCGTCATAAACGTGCCCGCCGGGCTCGAATGGCCGGACAATCCCGGCGACCGCTCGCGCACTTTGCCCAATTGGTCATATTCCGCCACCAAAAACTCCATCATGCGGAACACCGATTCGTAAAGACCGATATCGACCATCTGCCCTTCGCCATTCGGATGGACATCGCGGTGGTAAATGGCCGTCACCGCCGCAAACGCCACATAAATGCCGGTAATGTAATCCGTCAACGAAAACGATGGGCTGACCGGCGGACGATCCGGATACCCTTGCAAATACGTAAACCCACTGAACGCCGTTGCCGGTGTACCGAATCCGGCTTTCTCGCGAAACGGACCCGTTTGCCCGTAGCCCGAGACGCGAATCATCACCAGCTTCGGATTGATCCGCTTCAGTTCTTCATATCCGCCGCCCCATTTTTCGAGCGTGCCGGGACGGAAGTTTTCAATGACAATATCGACGTGGCGGACGAGCTCTTTAAAAATGTTCATTCCTTCTTCTTTGCGCAAATCCAACGTGAGCGACCGTTTATTGCGCGCCAGCCCGGGCCAGCGAAGCGGCTCACCGTCCTTGAACGGCCCGACATGGCGGAGCGTATCCCCTTTCCCTGGCAATTCCACCTTGATGACATCGGCGCCAAAATCACCGAGCAAAACCGCTCCAAACGGCGCCGCGATCATCGTTGACACATCGAGCACTTTGACGCCTTCCAACGGCAAACGCCCCATGATGCTCTCCTCCCCCTAAAGGTCCAATTATTGGCTGTATTTCATGATGACCGACAAAGCGGTCCGGACGTCTTCAATCGGAATTTGCCCGGGCGCCGAGCTTTGCCGCCCGACTGCGAAGGTGACAGCAGAGCCGAACAATCCGCCCGCCAGGCGGGTGATGGCGCCCAATGCCCCCATCGACATCGTGATGAGCGGAATTTCCACCTCTTGCCGCGCCTCTTCCGTCGCCTGCAGCAGCACGAGCACATCCCCCCGCGATTTTGGCATCACAGCCGCTTTCGCGATATCAGCGCCGCATTGCTCAGCTTGGCGCATTTTCGCAACAAGCTCTTCCTTCGAGGGCGTATCAGTAAAATTATGATAGGACAGCACAAGGCGCACCCCATAGCGGCGCGTCAGCTCCCGGACTGCGGGGACATGCGGCTCATGGACAAGCTCGTAATCAAGCAAATCGATCGCGCCGCTTTGGCATACAGTTTCAAACAACCGAAGCTTTTCCTCTTCTGTCAAGGAAATCGGTCGGCCGCCCTCCAGTTCGGAACGAACCGTAAACAAAATCGGGATGTCTCCGGCAATCGCCCGCATCTTTCTCGCCGTTGCCGCCACTTGCTGTTCGTCCTGAATCGCCTCGAAAAAGTCCGCCCTCCATTCAATGAGATGCGGCTTTTTCGCGCTGATTTGCCTTGTTTCCTCTAACACTTGCTCCGCGTCCGCTCCGACGACCGGGGCGCAAATGCACGGTTCGTCTCCCCCGATCAAGACATTGCGCACACGGACGGCGCGTTTTGAAATCGCCATATGCTCTCCCCCTTATGGTCGATAACCTAGTTTTTCTGAAATCGCTTGTGCTCCTTCTTTCACGGTCGTTTCGAACTTCCCAAGCACATCCGGCGCAAACCGATGCGTCGGCCCGGAGATGGACAAGCAGGCGCGAACTTCCCCACGAATATTGAAAATCGGCGCGGCAACGGCTGCAGAGCCGACTTCCCGCTCATCGACGCTGGATGCAACGCCGCGCTCCCGAATCACCTCAAGCTCCGCCGCTAGACGAGCCAAGCGTTCCTTTGTCGGCACTTGCGCGAAAATCCGCTCTTGAAAAGCAGGCGATTGATAAGCCAACAATACTTTTCCTCCCGCTCCCGCCCAAAGCGGCAGCCGTTCGCCGATTCTCACCATATGACGCAGCGCCTGAAGCCCCTCGCACTGTTCGACGCAAACGCGGGCATCTTGTTCGAGCACATACAAATTCACCGTCTCCCGCGTCTCATCGCGCAGCCGCTCCATCACAGGCCGCGCGATTTCCCGCACTTCCATCGATTTGCCGGCAATATATCCTAAATAGTACAATCCTTGTCCAAGACGGTACTTTAACGTCTCCGGATCTTTGACGACCAAGCGGTTTTGCTCCAGCGTAGCGAGCAAGCGCGTTGTCGTCGATTTAGGAAGCGAAATCTTTTTCGCAATTTCCGTGAGTGATAGCTCTTGTTCCTCAAGGGTAAAACAATACAAGATGTCAATGGCCCGCTGCACCGTACGCAATCCGGCCTCATGCTTTTTTTCTTCCTTCAACTGTTTGTCTCCCCCCTTCCTTACGTTCCATTCAACGGAATTTAATTTCCTTCAGTGGAACCTTACTCCCATTTTAGCATCTTCGGTCACCGCCGTTCAAGCTTTTTTTCGCGTTTCCTTCCTTTTCGGTTTCAACAAGGGAAAGGACGGCGAAGCCTCTTTTATATTCACACATGCTGCTATGGCCCGTCTTCCTGTCCGTCCATTGGTTGAACGGATTGCATAAACAGTTCAAATTTTTCAACAAGTTATGGACAAACGAGAGCGAACTTTGTTATAATCCATTCAAGAATTCCATTTATAGAAAATGAGTTACACATAATGGAACAAAGAAAGGGGATGATCAGCGAACATTGGGGAATCGATCATTTCATGGGATGATGAAACATCGAAACGCGATGTCCATTGAAAGGGAACTCGCTATTTTTTCTCTCTAACACTGTATGCGTTTTCCCGCATCAACACAAGGATGGTGAACAAAGATGAAGCACAAACGACGTTGGGCGATTGCGTTTTTGATCGCGTTAGGCGTCATTATCAACTATTTCGACCGCATCAACATGTCCGTCGGCATTCAGCCGCTGGCGAAAGAGTTCGGCCTCACGCCCGGACAGCTCGGCATTTTGCTGTCTGCGTTTGCTTGGTCTTATGCCATTTTGCAAATCCCGGCCGGCGTGATTCTCGATAAAATCGGCGTCAAATGGGTGACGCGCATCGGGACGATCATTTGGACAATCGCGTGTTTCTTGACCGCTATCGCCAGCGGCCAAGGCCTTGTCATGTTATCACGCGTCTTGTTGGGCATCGGGGAGGCGCAGTATTTCCCGTCAGCCGCCAAAGCAGTCGGGCAATGGTTCCCGCGCCATGAGCGGGCGACCGCGATTGCTCTTTACGACGCCCAGTCGAAGCTGTCAAACGCCATCGGCACCCCGATCATCGCCTGGATCATCACCGAGTGGGGATGGCGGGCTGGGTTCTATACGACGGCAGTGCTCAGCTTCATTTACGCCATCCTGTTCTGGGCGACATACCGCGACCCACATGAAGACAAACGGTTGTCGAAAGAAGAGTACAACTACATCGTCCAAGGCGGAGCGCAAAAATCAGACGAAACTTCAGGAAACGTTTGGGAGACAATTCGATATTTGCTGACGAAGAAAAAAGTATGGGCGACATTGATCGGGTTTGCTGCGTATGGCTACTCGTGGTTTTTGTTTCTTACGTGGCTTCCCGGCTATTTGGCGACGGAAATGCACATGTCGGTGCTGAAATCAGGCTGGTACGCCTCGATTCCGTGGATCGTCGGCACGATTTCGGAGATCGCGATCGGCGGATGGCTCGTCGATCGGCTTATCAACAAAGGAGGCCATTCAACGCGCGTACGAAAAACGTTTTTGGTCATCGGCATGCTGCTTGGGCTGTCCGTCATCGGCGCCGCTTTCACGACAAACCCAAACATCGCGATCCTTTGCATTTCGATTGCGCTCGGCGGCCTAGTCATCACGTCCTCGATTGCCTACAGCATTCCGACATTTATTGCACCGCCAGGCACGGTCGGGACGTTGACCGGCCTGTTGACGTTCGGCAACAACTCGATGGCGATTGTCGCCCCGATCGTGACGGGATTCATCGTTCAAGCGACCGGCTCGTTCATGTACGCGTTTCTCGTCGCGGCGCTCATTTTGCTCGCCGGCATTTTCAGCTATTTGTTCCTGCTGACCGATTTAGAGCCGATCGAACCGATGGCTCGGCCGGACACAACGCAAAACGCAAGCATCGGACATATAAAAGTGCGATAGCGAAAGAGAAGCGCCTTCGTCCAACGCGGCGAAGGCGCCTTTCTATGCTGCGGATGTGCGGTGAATCAAGCCTTCACTCCTCCTCAACGCAACACCATCCGTTTAATGACCCGCAAACCACCCAAGCGGCACGGTCACAAGAGACGGGAAGAAAATCAACAACAGCAACAGAAGCGTCTCGACCAGCAAAAACGGCCAAACTCCTTTCATAATGTCTTCCATGTTGATTTTCGCCACCCCGCAGGCGACGTTCAGCACTGTGCCGACCGGCGGCGTGAGCAGCCCGATGCAGTTGTTTAAAATAAACAATACCCCGAAGTACACCGGATCAATGCCTGCTTTTTCAATAATCGGCATCAGCACCGGCGTTAAAATGAGCACCGTCGGCGTCAAATCCATTGCCGTCCCGACCAACAGCACCAAGGCGTTAATGGCCAAAAGCAGCGCCAACGGATGATCGATAAACGGCGCAAGCACATTTGTCACGATCGCCGGAATGTTGGCGACCGTAATGAGCCAGGCCGACACCATGGCGGCGGCCACCAAAAACATGACGACGCTTGTCGTTTTCGCCGCGGCCACGAGCACGTGAAACAAGTCTTTCACCTTCAGCTCACGGTAAATGCACAAGCCGACAATCAACGCGTAAAACGCGGCCACCACCGCTGCCTCGGTCGGCGTAAACACTCCTCCGCGCAGCCCGCCGACGATGATCACCGGCAGCAGCAGCGCCCAAAACGCCTCGCGGGTCGCCCGCCAAATTTCTTTTGCCGATTGGCGCGGGAGCACCTCGACTTGATCCCGGCGCGTCACCCACCACCAGCAGATGGCCAGTGAAATGCCAAGCAAAATCCCGGGAACAATGCCGGCCATAAACAGCTTCGTGATCGACACGCCGCTTGTGACCCCGAAAATGATCATCGGAATGCTCGGCGGGATGATCGGCGCGATGATGCCGCCGGCGGCGATGAGGCCGGCCGACCGGTTGCGGTTGTACCCGGCTTTGACCATCATCGGGATGAGAATCGCCCCAAGCGCCGCTGTATCGGCCACCGCCGACCCCGACAACCCGGCGAACAACACGCTCGCGATGATCGCCACATACCCGAGCCCGCCGCGGATATGGCCGACAAGCGCCATGGCAAAGCGGATGATCCGCCGCGAAATGCCGCCGGCGTTCATGAGCTCCCCGGCCAGCATAAAGAACGGAATCGCCATCAGCGGAAAGCTGTCTGCGCCGCTGATCAAGTTTTGCGCGATGATTTGCGTATCAAAAATGTCCAAATAAAACATCAAGGCGACGCCGCTGACCAAGAGCGCAAACGCGATCGGCATCCCGAGCGCCATGACCCCTAACAGCGACCCGATAAAGACGACTAACGCCATCTACCGCTCACCTCCAGCCGCGTCTTGCGTTCGCCCGTGCGCCCATTCTGCCGCTTCGTGCTCGACGGGAGCGGCCGCCATGATTTCTTCTTCCGATTCTTTCATTCTCGTCAGCTCCTCAATCGCCCCGGGGCGAAACAGCGCCTGATACAAATGGTACAAAATAATGAGGCCCATGCCGATGCTCACGACAAGCCCGGTCCCATAAATGAACGCCATCGGCAGACCGGTGGCCGGGGCTTTGCTTTCCAATCCGCTCATCGTCATCTTCCAGCTTCCATCCAACAGCAAATAGAGAACGTACAGCACGATCGCATTGCTGATGACAAACACGACGCGCTTGGCGCCGGTCGGCAGCTTCCGCACCAATGTATCGACGCCTAGATGGTCATGGTCTTTCAAAGCACCGACCGCGCCTAAAAACGACATCCAAATGAACAGAAAGCGCGACATTTCTTCCGACCACGTGATGCCGGAGTTAAATGCGTAGCGGAGCACGACGTTGCCGAATACAAGAATGGACATAAACGCGAGGCAGAACGCCATTAAGGCGTTCAGCGCCTTCTCCAGTACGGCTCCGATCCTTTTCATCGCTGTCCCCTCCAAGTCTGCAAGAATGGAAGAACTCTTAAGGGGTGGACTCCCCTTAAGAGCCGGCTTTGCCATTCGGTTATTTTCCTGCGTTAACCAATTCGTTCACGAGATCTTGGCCGAATTTCGGCGCGTATTTTTGATAGATGGGCTGCACTTTTTCGACAAATTTTTGCCTCTCCTCCGGAGAAAGTTCGGTAATGACCATGCCTTGCTGTTTCAAATAGTCGAACATTTTCTCATCTTCTTCTTGGTTGAGCTTGCGCTGATAGTCTCTCGCTTCTTCCGCGGCTTTTTTGATGATGTCTTTTTCCTTGTCCGTCAACGTGTCCCAAAACTTTTTGCTGATGAGCAACGGACTTGCGTTGTAGACGTGGCCGGTTTTCGTCAAATATTTTTGCACTTCGTAAAACTTATTGATCGCCACATTCCCGACCGGGTTTTCTTGGCCGTCGACCACGTGCTGCTCCAAAGCGGTAAACAGCTCCGTAAATGCCATCGGCACCGGTGTGGCGCCCAACTCTTTCCACAAATCAATATGAAGGTCATTTTCCAACGTCCGAATTTTCAACCCTTTAATGTCGTCCACGCTTGTGACTTCCCGCTTATTGTTCGTCAAATGGCGGAAGCCGTTTTCCCAATAGTTCAAGCCGATCACGCCGACAGACGGCAAATCGTTGAGCAAATCTTGGCCGATTTTCCCATCCAGCACTTTGTAAGCGGTTTCTCGATCTTTGAATAAAAACGGCAAGTCTAGCACCCCGATGCGCGGAGCGAATGAAGCGATCGGACCGGTCGACATCGTCGATCCTTGAATCGTGCCCATCTTCAGCGCTTCAAACACGGCTACGTCTCCCCCGAGCTGTCCATCCGGATACACTTCCACTTTGATCGAGCCGTTTGTTTCTTTTTCCACGATGTCCGCAAATTTGTACAATCCTTTCGTCAGTGAACGATCCTTCGATGTCGCAACGGCCATTTTCATCACTTTCGGTTCGGCTTTCTTCGCCGCGCCGCCCCCTTGCGGCTCGGATTTCGATGAGCACCCCGCAAGCACCAACAGGCAGGCAAACAACAACACCAACATCTTTTTCATTACGTTTTCCCCCTTCTTTCCTCTATAGTGCAATGGTTGATGCAGCCGAACGGATCAACCGGCTGGCATCGTGTTGTATGTTGAACCCGCATTCCCGTTTGGCCGCAGGCCATTCTGTTCTCTCTCGACCGCGTCCGGTCATGCGGGAAACAACCAAATGAGCAAACCATTTATTTCTAATAATAGAATTAATATATATAATTTTCTGTCAATTAGTAATGTTCATAAGGCAGCCTCCCGTATCGGAAGCGCTGCCATATTTCTCTGTTGACTAGTCACGCCGATAGATCGCTTTGCGTTGCAATATGGCGGGCAAAATAGTCTTTTGCCGACTGCAGGCAGCGGCGTGCATGTTCTTCGTAGCCGAGCTCCTTGACACGTTTGATGTTTGGTAACTCGATCGAGCAAGGAACTTCTGGAATGCGACGGACAATGCCGGCAATGTCGATCCCACCTTCGCCGATGTACAGCCGCCCTTCGCGGAGAATTCTCGTCATCTCTTCTTTTGACGCCGGAATCTCGCCCGGCGCGTCGCAAAGATGGAGAAAATGGAACCACTCCCGCGGCACGGCTTCCAACGCTTCTGGCGAATCGCCGGCGCGATGAAAATGGTGCAAATCAATCATAACGCCAGCATTGTCTTTCTTTACCGTCTTTAACACATCGACGACTCCTGCCAAATTCGTCACCGCCGCAATCGGCACATACTCCAAATCGACCGTCAATCCATATGGCTTCGCCAGTTCGCACAGCTCGGCAAACTGTTCAATGTAAGCGCTTCGGTCGGCCGTCCAAATGCTGCTTAAGACGTGGCGGCCGCCCAGTTCAGCCGCCACTTCCAAAGCGGGTTCATACCGTTTTGGATCCGTATCAGCGTCAATGCGGGCCAGTTCGATATCCAGCAGCTTGACGCCGGTGTCCCGCAACGCCGCTTTCGTCTCACGCAACAGCTGTGGATTTTCCGCCAACGCATAGTTCGGTTCTCCCGGAAGCCCCATGTAGATGATCCGGAAACTGACGTAATCATACCCTGCCCGGGCGGCAATGTGCGCCATCTCCGGCGGCGGACAGCCGAGCACGGTCAAATGGGCCAAGGAAAACGTTCTAGCCATATCTTCCCCCTCCCCCCGATCTTGAAGGTTTCTCCTTACCGCTCTACGGCCACATGGTGAACACGTTTACCTGGGGAATAGATGTCCATAATATTCCAGTGGCCGGACGTCGGCGTCGGGACGTTGATCATTTCCACATCGATGACAAACGGTTTGTTCGCTTGGATGGCTCGCTCGAGCGCCGGTTTAAACTCTTCCGCCGAGCGGATTTTCACTCCTTCAACGCCGTATGCCCGGGCAATGGCTGCATAATCCGGCGAATACGGCTTACCGTCCTTTTGGAAAACCGTCCCGTGCGTCGTGCCAAAATGCGCCTTCTCGAGCCCGGCGATCGTGCCAAAGGCGTAGTTGTTCATAATGACCCAAACAACGGCGATATTTTCCTCGGCGGCTGTCGCCAACACCGCCGGGTTTTGGCCAAATCCGCCATCTCCAACGAGCGACACGACGACGCGGTCCGGGCAGGCGATTTTCGCCCCGAGCGCGGCCGGAGCGCCAAAGCCCATCGTCGCATAACCGCCTGGCGTCAAAATCGTTCCTGCACCATACGCTGGGAACTGTTGGCCGACCCCGTTTTTGTTCCAGCCGACATCGGTCGTGATGATCGCATCTTTCGGCAGCACTTCCCGCACCTCATGCAAAATGCGTTCCGGACGCATCGGATAGCTGTCGTCTTGAATGTGCGGCGCGTTTTGCCGCCGGAATTCCTCCTTATAGTTAGCGATGCGTTCTTTCAGCGCCTCGTCCGTCCGCCCTTGCGGCACGGTTTGTTTCGCCACGCGGTTCAACACGGTAAGCGCTTGCTTGACATCGGCGACGATGCCGAGTTCCGTTGGATAGTTGCGCCCGATTTCGTTCGGGTCGATGTCAATATGAATGAGCTTCGTTTCCGGAATGTTGAACGTGTACTCCGGCTCCCATGAACTGCAATCAGCTTCGGAAAATCTCGTTCCCAATGCCAAAATGACATCGGCGTTGCGGCACATGTCATTGACGAATTTCGTCCCCCAGAATCCGCTCATGCCCAGTGTCAGCGGATGGTCATCCGGCAGCGCCCCTTTGCCCATCAGCGTGTGCGCAACGGGGAGATCGAAATGTTCGACAAACGTTTTCAATTCTTCCGCCGCATCCGCCAGCATAATGCCGCCGCCGACGTACACAAGCGGGCGTTCCGCCTGCATCAGCTTCTCAATGATGTGTTTCGCGGTTTCATCGTCAATCGACGGCTTATGCAGCGTTTTCGTATGCCGCTTTTGCTTTTCAAACAGCGCCACATCCACTTCTTTGGAGAAAATGTCCATCGGCACGGAAACAAGCACCGGCCCTGGGCGGCCGCTCTCCGCCAGCTGGAACGCTTTTTCCAAAATTTCCGGGAACAAATCCGGCCGGTCGACCCGCCATGCCCGCTTCACAAACGGGCGGTAAATTTCATATTGCGACGCATCAGCGTGCAAGTTGATCTCCTGGTGCGGATGCTTTCCGTAATAATGACTCGGCACATCACCGGCGATGACGACCATCGGAATGGAGTCGAGCGCCGCATTGGCGACGCCTGTCGCCGCATTCGTCAGCCCCGGGCCAACGTGGCAGAGAACGACAGCCGTTTCCTTTTTCGCCCGCGCATAGCCGTCAGCCATATGCGCGGCGATTTGTTCGTGGCGGACGTTGACGAACTTGATTGAACTATGCTCCAAAGCCGCCAACACTGCGATGTTCGTATGGCCGCAAAGCCCAAAAATATGCGTAACGCCGCGGTCTTCCAAATACCGGACTAACTGTTCGGCTACTGGTTTTTTCATCGCTCTTCCTCCTCCTTGAAACGTAACACGACTTTGCCCGCATTGCCGGATGACGCCAGTTCATACGCCTGCTCATAGTCGCGGACCGGAAAAATGCGGGAAATGACCCGTTCGATCGGATGCGGCATCGTCCGCAAATAATGAATCGCTTGCAAATAGTCATCCGGGAAGCGGTAGATGATGGAACCATGCACGGTCACTTCGTTGCGGACAAGACGCACCACCGGAAACGTCGCTTCATTCGCCAGACCGATCAACACAAGATGCCCCCCTGGAGCGACAAGCTCCGCCGCCTGTTCGACCGCTTCGCGCGCACCGGCCGCCTCGATGACAACATCAAACGTTTCACCCGACAGCGCATCAGGCGCAAGCGTGCGGATGTCGGCCATCGCTTTCACCGTCTCAAGCTTCAACGGATTCACATCGACCGCCGTCACATCCGCTCCGAAATGGCGGGCGAGGACGGCCGCCATCATCCCTTCATTGCCACATCCGATCACCGCTACCCGCATGGCGGGCT
Source organism: Geobacillus sp. PK12 (assembly GCF_004123125.1). Taxonomy (NCBI): domain Bacteria; kingdom Bacillati; phylum Bacillota; class Bacilli; order Caryophanales; family Anoxybacillaceae; genus Geobacillus; species Geobacillus sp. PK12. Next base: position 19,179 of record NZ_SDKL01000011.1, on the reverse strand, counting down.
CGATCCGCACTTTGCTCAAAGCATGCACGACGACAGCAAACGGTTCGACAAGCACCGCCTTTTCATCCGAGAGATCATCAGGAACAGGAAGCACATACTTGGACGAGATGATGAATTCATGCGAAAATCCGCCGTCCGTGTTGATGCCGAGTGATTGTTTATGTCGGCAGATGTTCGTCAACCCTTTTTGGCACAAATCGCACGCGCCGCAATACGTGTTCGGCAGCACAACGACTCGCGTTCCAATGTCATAGGCGGCTTGTTCGCCTTTTTCGACAATGACGCCGACTAATTCATGCCCGGCGCGAACGGGATAGTTCGCGTGCGGAAGTTTTCCTTTCAGCACCCCAAGATCCGATCCGCAAATCCCCCCGTAAATGAGCTTGATCTTCACCTCATCCCCTTGTGGGGAACGGACGGCCTTGAGGCGCCGCAGTTCTAATTCATTCGGCTTCGCCACATAAAGCGCTAACATGTTGCCACCACCCATCATCACTGTGGAAACTGCCATACAATCATCTTCATTTCCGTCATTTCTTCAATCGCATAACGCGGGCCTTCGCGGCCGATGCCGCTGTTTTTCACACCGCCGTACGGCCAATGATCCAACCGGAAATTCGAGGTGCCGTTCACAACGACCCCGCCGACATCAAGCGCCTCCGCCACTTGATGGACGATGTCCATCCGGTTCGTAAACAGCCCAGCTTGCAGGCCAAAGGCAGAATCGTTCGTCTCTGCAATCGCTTCGTCAATCGTCCGGTACGGGATGACGCTGACGACCGGGCCGAATACTTCTTCACAAACGACTTTGCTTCGCTTCGGCGGGTTGAAGAGCACCGTCGGCTCCACCGTCGCCCCACGCCGTTTTCCGCCGCACACCAGCGTCGCGCCGGAAGCGATGGCTTCATCAATCCAGTTCATCACCCGATCCGCCGCCCGCTCATCGACCATGCAGCCGACATCCGTATCGGGCAAGAGCGGGTCGCCGACTTTCAACGCCTCGACTTCCCGTTTGAGCAAGTCGGTGAACGGTTCAACGACCGACTCATGTACGTAAATGCGCTGGACGGAAATGCAGCTTTGCCCGGAATTGCTGTAGCCGGTTTTCGCGCAAAGCGCGGCCGCCCGTTTCAAATCGGCGTCTTCATGGACGATCGTCGCCGCATTGCCGCCGAGCTCCAGCAGCACTTTTTTCATGCCGGCCAACGCGCAAATGTTGCGGCTCGCCACCACGCCGCCGGTAAACGAAATGACGTTGACGCGATCGTCTTTCACGATTTGCTGCCCAACCTCGGCACCGCCAAGCACCATGTTGATGGCACGCGGTGGAAGCCCGGCCTCTAGCAGCAACTTCAACAGTTCTGTCGCAATCAGCGGCGTCTGCGGCGCCGGTTTTAACACAACGGTGTTGCCCGCCGCAAACGCGGGTCCGACTTTATGGCAAATCAAATTGAGCGGGGCGTTGAACGGCGTAATCGCCGCCACGACGCCGACCGGCACGCGAAACGTCACTGCCACCGCTTTCGTCCCGCGCGCCGAGGCGTCGCCCGGGATCGTTTCCCCAAACAGACGCTTCGCTTCTTCAGCTGACTGCTCAAGCGTTTCAATGGAGCGGGACACTTCATCCAACGTGTTTTTCAGCGGCTTTCCAAGCTCTTCCGAAATCCAGCGGGCAAACGTTTCTTTCCGCTCCTCCAGCAGCATCGACGCCCTTTTTAAGATGCGCGCTCGCTCATAGGACGGAATTCTCGCGATCTCTTTTTTTGCTTCAAACGCACAGGCGAGCGCCCTGTCCACATCTTCCGGCGTCGCCAGCTGCTGTTCGCCGATCACTTCCCCGGTATACGGGTTTTTCACCGGCTCCGCCGCACGCGGTTCTTCGATCCATGTCCCGTTAATATACAGCTGTGCTTTTCTCATCTTGATCACCTACTTTTCCAAATGACGTTTGGCTGGTCCGGTATAGCGGACTAAATCATCGCGGTTCGGGCACGGTCCTTTGATCAGCACGCCGTTTTGCCACTCTTCAAACGCATGGGCGACAATGCCCATCCCGCGCGACAGAGCGAACACACCTTTCGCCGCCGCCGCCGGCACGCCGAGCTCGCACTGGATCGCCGCCGCCACCCCGTCGATGTTCATCGTCATCCGCTTCCCTTTCGTCTTCTCCAAATGGGAACGATACGCTTCCGCGATCGCTAAATACCGTCCACTGATCTCCCCTTCTTCCACAAGCTCGCCCGCCAGCGCATACAGCCGTCTGACGCGCGGGTCGTCATCATGAAGCTGATGGCCAAATCCCGGCAGCTTCCGCCCTTCACGGCGAAACTGTTCAAACCGCTCGCCGATCACATCGGCCATCGCACCTTCCCCGCCGCGGATTTCGATTTGCTCATTTGTCTCGTAAAACAGCGCCATCGCCTTCTCCACCGCTCCCCCGTGCACATCACCAAGCACGTTGATGCCCGTCGCCACACACGAGTTGAACGAAATGCCGCATGTCGCCGCCATGCGGGCCGCCGCAATCGACGGGGCGCGCGGGCCGTGATCCGCCCCGGCGACAAGGACGCTTTCCCATAACTTCGCCTTTTTCTCGCTCAATATCTCCCCGCATAATAAGAGGTACAACATTTGCGTGTACGACACATTGCCGATTAATTCCTCAATCGGATATCCGCGAATGAGAATTTCATTTTTGCGGACGTCGCTGATCGACGTCTCCCACCACGCCCCTCCATCGGCGTACATATCGAGCGCACTTCGCTGCTTCATCCGAGTCGATCCCCCTTTGCCGCTCTTTGTAGATCGATCTAAAAGAATGGAATTTTAGTAGATCGATCTAAAACAAAAGAATGAAGATTAGATCGATCTAAAAACCTCCAGAACAAATCTTCTTTGTTTCCATTTTTAAGCAGACGATCCCGAGCGCACCAACTAGGCACGCCTATTTATTAGATCGATCTAAAAAAGAAATGACAAACAATTCAATCGATTCGATCTCATTATATCGTTCCGCCGAAAACGCTGTCAACCTAAAAATCTTCTTTCTTTGAAAAAAAAGAAGGAAACGACCCCACAACGCCATAGATATCAGCCGAAAAACAGCCGCTCCGCCAACAGCGCAATGCCGATTCCTACGGCCATATAACCGAGCGCAAACGGAACATTCCTCCTGCCGATCCGATACGGATTGTCCCCCAGCTCCTCCGCCAGCAAAGAAACAGAAATATTGTACGGGCTGTACATGACCGTCGCCAAACTGCAACAAATGAGCACAATCGACAACGGCACCGCCGGAACAAGCAGCCGCACCGGCTCAAGCAGCGGCATGAGCAGCGTCAAGCTCACCAGCGGGTGAAATCCGACAAGCGACGTCGTGAAAAAATAAGCGGCAATCATCGCATACAGCCAGACGGAATGTTCCGCCCCGACGCGAAACCAGCCTCCAAGCCCAGCGAGCAGCGGAGACCGGGCCAGCATCTCGACAAACAACCCGGCTCCTAAAAACATGAAAAAGTAGTTTCCCAATCCCTCTGTCCGCTCTTTCCAATGGCAGAGCGCCATCACCGCATACCGCTTCACCCGGCGCACAAGCAGCGCCCATCCGAAACAAAACGGGACAAGCAATAAGACGATCGAAAACAAAAATCCTTTGCCAAGCCAACGCTGAACGAGCGACACGAGCACCGTAAACACGACGAGCACCACTAGCAGCTGGGCGGCCTTTTTCCCGATCGAAACCGCTGATTCCCGCCCCGCTTCCTCGCCGTTGTCCAATGGGATGGATCGGTACGAAACAGCGGCCGTTCCCCAGTCGATCATCGCCATCGTAAAAGCCAGAAGCAGCAAAAACAGCGCCACTTCATAATAGTGCACACCGGTGAAATCAATCGTCGTGCTGATCATCACTTCCATCGGGCTCCACGTCAAACAAAGCGCATACGCCCGCAGCAAATTCCGAACATAAAACGACTCGGCCTTCCGTCCTCCTACATTTCGCAGCGCGGTGCGCAACGATTTGACAAGAAGCGGAATTGTGGCAATGTTCAAAAACAACCCAAGCAAATGACAAACGCTGAAACTGCGGCGGTACAGCGACGAAACGCCCCCGACGTTCCGCTTCAGCCATTCGCTCAAACTCTGATCATACCGCCCGACGCGAATAAGCGTATTCATGAACGGAAGCACAAAAAACAGCGCCAACAGCCCCAACACCCGTTCAAAATGCAGGACAAACGTCGGCCATGCATCGCCATAGAACAAAAACAATCCAACACCAAATGCAAAAAACAGAGCTCCCGACACCTGGTACACCCCGCGGGCGAAAAACGCGGACACAATAAACGCTGACAGCGCTGCAGCTCCCATAGCATAGTGAACGGGGGCCGTCTCGACAAACTGGGCCACCATATACAGCGCCACCGCCGCTGTATACACCGGCACCCGCCACATTCCAATCCAGTCTTGAATGCGATCGTGCGTCATTGTTCTCCCCTTTCGTTGCCATACGTTGAGATGATGATGCGACTGTTGTCCATAAGCGGCGAAAACGATTCCCCTCTCCGACAGCACACATTCACGTTTCAGCAGACGGGGCAAGCACCGGAAACCTGAGCCTCTCTACATCCAAAGCGATGTGGTGAACGTCCAATCGAAAAAAACGGGTGCCGCTACACCCGTTTCGCAAGCAGCCGCTCAAGCCCCGCCGCCACCCCATCTTCTTCGTGGGAGGACGTCACCATGTCGCAGATGGCTTTCAGCTCCGGTTCGGCATTGTCCATCGCCACGCGATAGCCTGCGACCTTAAACATCGACAAATCGTTATGGCTGTCGCCAAAGGCGACCGTGTCGCGCACATCGATGCCGTAATGGGCGGCGAGCTGTTTGAGCGCCTCGCCTTTTGTCGCCCGTTCGTTGTTCATCTCAATATTGTGCGGGTGCGACGAGGTGACCGTGACACCACGGAGCGCGGCGAATCGCGACGCTGCATCACGCAGCCGCTCGCGGTCGAGGGCGAAAATCAGCAGCTTATACATCACCGTCTGCGAGTCGTCCCACACCGTGCGGATGTCATCAACATACATCACCCGCGCCTGCTGGAACTGCTTGTTCACGAGCCACTTCACCTCTGGCGCCGCATCGGCCATCCCGGAAGCGAGCGCCTCCCATTGGGCGCGGTTGTGCAGGCCGACATAGACCGCATCGCCCGTGTACGTCTCGCAATACAAATCGGACTGTTCGCGCACCCACTCAAGCGTCGGACGGACGATTGTCCGCTCGAGCGGCGCCTCGCTGATGACCGTGCCGTCTTCGAGCGAAACGACCGCGCCGTTTAAGCTGGCGATCGGGCAGATAATGCCCGCCTCGCGAAGCGGGGCGAGCGCGTCTTTGCGCGCCCTCCCTGTCACGACGGCGACGATGTGGCCCTGCGCCTGCGCTGCAGTGATGGCCGCCCGGTTTCGTTCACTGATTTTTCCTTCCCCGTTTAATAGCGTTCCGTCCATATCGAGTGCAATCAACATCTCTGATCCCTCTTTCTTTCGTCATGCCAAAAGCGGCTGGAAAAACGGTGTTCCGACAGAAGCAGGGGCTAGTGGAAAGTTGGAAATGTCCGCCCTCTTCTCTCCGCACGTCAGCGCCTGCCCCCATCATCTCCTGTTCGGCATCACGATCGGCTTCTTCTTAGAATTCCGGTGAAAAACAGTTGCCACGCGCAAATCAGCGGCATTTCACCAAAAAAGAAGACTGATTTCGCAAGGTTTTCTAATTAAGAAACAACCGGAACTAACAGTGTTTTCTACTAAATCACTAGACCTTTAGATCGCAAACTGTTCAAACAATTCCCTCACTTCATCGGAACGAGGGGTTGGGCCTGTGCTCATATTCACACCCAACTCGCGCAAAAGCGGGGCCAGCAGCGGACCGTGTTCCTTCGTGACGCGCACATGGCTCGGTACACGCCCGAGCGCGCGAGCAAATTCAAGAAAACTTTGTTGCAGCGTCTTCGCCTCCAGCTGGCCGCGAAACACTTGGTGATGCAAAATGACTCCGCTCGCTGCATCGGCAGCCAGCGCCAGCAGCGGAAAATACGGGCGCTCCCAGCGTCGCTCCTGAATCGGCTTGTTCACATAAGCGATCGAAAACTCCGCAAACAGCGGGGCGCGATCGAGCGCCTTGACCTTTTCCAACTCGTCCGTTCCGATTTCAAGCACCGGTGTTTCCTTTTTCTTCGCCTTCGGGCGCGACACCCAGCCGTCGCGCCAATGAAGCCCGTCTTCTCTCCGTTCGGCAATCCGGGCAAACAATCGGTTGCCGCGAGCGGACAAAGCTAGGGACAGCTCGCCATCGCGCAGCCGCTCGGCGACAACGACCGCTTGTTCCAATGCCATAGCCGCCCATGCCGCTTCCTGTTCCGAAAGAAACCATGGATAATATCCAGGGGCAAAACTGCGGAACATCGGCAACAGCTGTTTTCCACTCACAGGAATGTGATACTTCCGCAACATCGCTTTATCGTCTCTTTCCAAGTCGTTTCGGGGCGCGAACGACACGAGCAATGCGCGCTCTTTAAACACAGCGTCTTTTGGATGCAACGTTCCAGATAAAATATCTTGCAAGCATGCATACCCTTCCTCACCGATGTAAATGACAAGGCCGTACTCCTGGCCAAGCGCCCCGATCACCGTACAATACAACGATTCCCCATCAGGAGTCACCACGGCAAAAATTTGATCATCGTCCATCCATGTCCACGGGGCCAAGTCCCTGTAGGCGAGCGCTTGATCGAACAGCGTTTTCCATACATCCTGTTCCACTTCTTCGACTCTGCCTTTGCTTGCGGCTCGTTTCGTTTTTTTCGCCTCACCTTCTTCCTTCACCACTTTTCGTTGAAACGGGGCGAGCGCCACATTCACGTTCGCCGTCAGCTCCGCTGTGCTCATCTCTTCCTCTATGGCTTGCACTTCTCCCCAGCTGTCCTCTTTCAAACCCACTCGCACGGCCTTGATACAGCACGGATACAACGCGTCGGGAACTGGATCGACGATCTTTTCCAAAACGATGTCATGCTCCCACATATCTCCAAAATCATACACGTATTGGGCGCGGTCGCCTTCTTCGACAAACCATTGCCCAATCCTTTCCTCCCGCTCATCGTAATCGGCGCCGTCCCATCCAGCCGCTTCGTTGCCGATTTCAATGCCCAGCCGCGCCGTTCCGCCGACCTTTGTCATGTAAAACGTATGCAAATGTTGGTCCATCCAGCCGAATGCGGCTTGCAACACGCGATGCAGCTCGGCGAACGTCATCTCCCCCGGCACAAGCAACCGACGCCAAATGGGAGGGCGCGTATGCTTCAATTGCACTTTGAGTTGATAAATCATTCTCTTCTTCCTTTCTCATTGGCTTGTCTTGTCCTCTATTATAACAGATCAACGGAAACATGATGAAATCTTCCCTCTTTTCGTAGTATAATAGATGAAAAAATTCTCAACGAAAGCGAAGGGATCGATATGTGGATCGTGTATGCTTTGTTGGCGGCGGTGTTTGCGGCGCTGACATCGGTGCTGGCGAAAATCGGCATTGAGAACGTGAACTCCCATCTAGCGACCGCCATTCGCACCATTGTCGTGCTCGTGCTCGCATGGATGATCGTCTGGATGACAGGGGCTCATCACGGCCTAAAAACCATTTCGACGAAAAGCTGGTGGTTTTTATGCTTATCCGGAGCAGCAACCGGATTGTCGTGGCTTTGTTTCTACAAAGCAATCCAAATCGGCGATGTCTCGCGCGTATCAGCCATTGACAAATCAAGCTTGGTGCTGACGATTTTGTTTGCGGCGATGTTTCTCGGCGAACCGCTGTCCGCGAAAGTGGTGATCGGGGTGCTGCTCATTACCATCGGGACATTGATCATGATGTTTTAGCCAGCCGCCTGCTCAAGCGTCTAGCCTGTTCTTCTGGAAGCATTGCCATCATGCCCAAATTTGGTATTTTTCCATCAAGCCTATAGACAGGACGATCCAAAAGATGTTACAATAATTCTTATAGTGACCAAGAGCTTTTCTCGCCCCTCCACATCATTTCGGCATAGAGGACAGCTTTTGGGATCACCTTATGAAATAAGGTCTTCGTTGCGACCAAGAGTGTGTGAATGGCCTCGCCGCTGCTTGTCAAACGGAGAGTAGTTTGAAAGGAGATCACTGAATGAATGATTTTCACCCGTTCGGCTGGTACGCGGCGAAAATAGCCCCGCATTTGCCGAAAAAAGCGTTTCAACCTGTGAAGTCCCGCTTGTTTGGAGGTCTGGCTTATGTAGGGCTCGTCATCGCCGGCATCCTCGCTGTATCACTTTTTCATCTTCACCCGGTATGGAACCTCCTCATCTCTGTTGTGCTTGGTTTCAGTTTTGCCGCGTTAGGATTTTTAGGACATGAAATTTTGCACGGCACCGTCGTCCGTACACCTTGGCTGCGCGATCTTCTCGGCGCAATCGCCTTTTGGCCGCTTTGCACCGGTCCGAAGTTGTGGAGAAAATGGCATAACGCCAGCCACCATGTGCATACCCAGCATGAAGAAAAAGATCCGGACGCGTGGCCAAGCATGGAAAAGTTAGCGAAAAGCCGCCTGCTCTCTTGGGTATACCGCATCCCGTTTCCGATTCGCGCTTTTTTCGCCTTTAGCTCGTTGTCCGTGATGTTTACCCTTCACTCGATCCGGATGCTGTTTTACTTTTTCAAAGACTTTCGCCGGAAGAACCGCGCGGTTGTCCTGTTTCAATTTTTCTTGCCTTGGGCGACATGGCTCGGGCTGTTATGGTTTGTCGGCTGGGAAAAATGGCTGTTCGCCTTTTTGCTTCCGTTGCTCGTCGCCAACACGATCGTCATGAGCTATATCGCAACCAACCATCGTCTCAATCCGTTAGTGCCGGTCAACGATCCGTTGGCGAACAGTTTGTCGGTCACCGTGCCAAAGTGGGTGGATATCCTCCACTTCCACTTTTCGCACCATACTGAACATCATCTCTTTCCTGCGATGAGCTCGAAGTACTACCCGCTCGTGAAAAAACACATCAAACAAATGTGGCCCGACCGCTACCACGAAATGCCGATGGGAAAAGCGTTGGCCGCCCTTTGGAAAACGCCGCGCGTCTACTACGAGCACAACGAGCTCATCGAGCCGAAGCAAGGCCATGTGTACGGCACGCTCGGCAATGGGCTCAACCCCGACCGGATTGTGCATCGCGAGCTGGAAACGGAAAAACAGCCGCGCGCAGCCAAAAAACGGGCAAAAACAAAAAAAGCAGCGGGGCAAGAGAATTTGTAGAAAGGATGGGCTTTGCGGCCGTCCGCCTCCTATGTGGATCAAATAGCGGCGAAGAGGGGAAAAGAGCGCTTTTCTTTCTGCAAACCCGCGTTTCCGTGTATGTGCGCACAACCAAAAGGTGCCCCGTCATGTGGGACACCTTTTTCCTTTTCACTGACGGCATTGGTCAATGCAAGCGACCAACCTTTTCTCAATATCTTCCGCGATTTCCTTCAACGCCGGCTCGTTCACCATGCCAACAAGCATTGTCGGCTTCGGCATGCCGATTTTCGTTGTGCCGTTCTCTTGATAGACGACGAGTTTGCACGGCAAAAAGTAACCGACCAACAAGTTTTCATTTAACACCCGAGCCGCTTCTTGCGGGTTGCACACTTCGAAAATGACCATCGGCGTGGAAAAATCAAGCCCCTTTTCTTGCAGCTTCTCGGTCACGCTGAACCGCCAGAGCACGCCAAACCCTTCTTGTTTCAAGTTCTCTTCCAAACGCTCGATCGTTTCGTCCATGCCTGTTGGCACGTCAACCGTGTAATGGAACATTGCTCCTTCTTCCCTTCGTGAAGATTTTCTCACTGTTTATCATGTCCAAATCGATCTGTAGAAAACAAAAGGCGAAACATGATCCGTTTTCGCCTTCACACATATCGGTTTCCCCTCGTTCATCGTCTTTCCATCGATCCACTCATAAAATATCCACCCAAATTTTCACCGCCGTCGCCAAAATCAACACGGCAAGGATGACTTGCAGCACTTTCGTGTTCATGTTTTGCCCCGCTTTCGCCCCCAGCGGAGAGGCAAGCAAGCTCGCGACGACCATGATGAGCGCCGGGATGTAATCGACTTGGCCGGTGGCGATTTTCCCGAACGTAGAGCCAATGGAGGAAATGAACGTAATGGCCAAAGACGTGGCGATCGTCATTCGCGTCGGGATTTTCAGGACAACGAGCATGACCGGCACAAGCAAAAACGCCCCCGCCGCCCCGACGATGCCGGACCCGACGCCGATCAGAAACGCCAAGGCGGCCGCCACCCCTTTGTTGAACGTCACTTGGTCAAGCGGAATGTCATCGATCCCTTTTTTCGGCACAAACATCATGATGGCCGCCAATGCCGCCAAGATGCCGTAAACGACGTTAATCGTTCCCTCGCTCATCAGCTTCGAGCCATAGCCGCCGACAAAACTGCCGACCAAAATGCTTATCCCCATATACAAAATGAGCGATTTATTCAAGTAACCGCTTTTTCGATACGCCCACACGCCGCCGATCGTGGCGAAAAACACTTGCACCGCACTGATCCCCGACACTTCATGGGCGCTGAACGCCGCCAGCCCAAACAACGGCGGAAGATACAGAAGCATTGGATATTTAATAATCGACCCGCCGATCCCCACCATCCCAGAAATAAACGAACCGACAAAACCGATTAAAAAGATGACAATGAGAAACGCGAGCGAAACATCCATCGACCATCCCTCCCTTTTGTTTTCAAAAGGGACGAGGCACGCCCCCGTCCCCTGCCAATCTGTGCCGCTTCTTTAGGCATGGGCATGATGCAGCGCGCAGCGGTTTGGGCCGATTTCAAGCTCCCGCTCTGTTTCAATATCCACGGTTTTGAGCCCGCGGTTGATGGCGACAATGTCTTCAAAGTTCGGCGGGGTTTCGGTATTGGCGCTTTGGATGACAAGATCGATAAATTCGTCTTTTGGTTTGTTTTGCATCATCTCATTGCGGGCGCGGATGCGGCCTAACGTATCGCCGACATACCCCTCCGCGTTGATTTCTTCATCTAAGCTCGCGTAGTGAGCCGGCAAGACGATCACATCATCCGCCATGGCTGCGACTTTTTCGTACACGGTGTCATACAAATCCGCCGCCCATTCCGCCACCTTGCCGCCGAGGTCCGGCCGCCCGAGACCGCCGACAAAAATCGTGTCACCCGAGAACAGCCATTTGCCGTTGACAAAGAACGAGACGCTGCCTGGCGTATGGCCTGGCGTTTTCACCGCCAACACTTCCAAATGAACGTTGGCAAAGTCGATCGTGTCATGCTGCTCGAGCGGCTCGAAATCAAACACCGCTCCCTCGCTTTTCATCAAGTAGTACGCAGCTCCAGTCCGCTCGGCCAGCGCCTTGCCGCCGGAAAGATGGTCGGCATGCAAGTGCGAGTCCACGATATGCGTGATCGTTGCCCCTTCTTGTTGGGCGGCTTGTTCGTACACATCGATAAACCGCAACGGATCGACGACAAGCGCTTCGCTTCCGGAGATGACCATATACGACAGGCATCCTTTGCCGACGCGGATGAATTGGTAAATTTTCAACTGATCATCTTCGTATACTTTCGCTTGATGGAGATGCTCACTCCACGCCTGCATCCCGCCAGCGAGCGTATAAACGTTGTCAAACCCGGCTTCCGTCAGCTGTTCGGCGACAAACGCCGCCGATCCGCCCTTCGCGCACACGACGACGATGTCTTTGTCTTTCGGAAGACGGTCGACAATCGAGTCAACCCCATCAATCAATTCAAAATACGGCACGTTCAAATAGTCAAAGTTTTTCCCTTCGATTTTCCAATCGCGAAAATCGCTTTCGTTGCGGACGTCCAAGATGAACAGCGATTCTTTGTTGAACACCTTTTCCGTCATTTGTTGCACGGTCATTTCTTTCACCATATTAACATACCCCCCAATGTATATTTGATTGTTGAAAAAGGCCGCTCATTACGATTGAGCGGAATCAAGCGGCCCGTTCCATTGCGACATGCCGGGAATGACGTTGCGCACACGGTCAAATCCGTTTTCGGCCAGCTTTTGCGCGGCCAAATCGCTCCGCGTCCCTGTGCGGCACACGACGTAAATCGTTTTGTCTTTCGGAAGCTCGGCCATCCGATCTTCAAGCTCCCCAAGCGGAATCGAAACGGCGCCCGGGATATGGCCAAACGCATACTCCGCCGGTTCGCGGACATCCAAGACAAACGAATCAGGATCGTGAAGTTTTTCTTGCAATTGTTCATTCGATACGACATGAGGGAATGTCGTTTCTTTGCGTGTTTCATTTTCCGCTGACTTGCGGATATAATGTTTCAAAACCCCATTTTCTTCAATTGTTCCTAAATATTGATGCCCTGTGCTTTCCGCCCATGCTTTGATATCGGCTTTGGATCCCTTATCCGTCGCCTGCACTTCCAGCACTTGCCCCGGCTGCAATTCATTGATCGCCTTTTTCGTTCGAACGATCGGCATCGGGCAGGACAGTCCTTTCGCATCAACGGTCATATCAACTTTAATCATGAACGAATCCCTCCTTACGGCTTATTCGACAGGCCCTTCCCAGGCCAGCATGCCCCCTGTCATGTTGACGACGCGGTAACCGCGGCTGTCAAGAAACTCCGCCGCACGGCCGCTCCGCCCGCCGGAACGGCAGACGAGAATGTATTCCTCGTTTTTGTCCAATTCATGCATGCGAAACTCGATCAAACCGAGCGGAATGTTGACCGCTCCTGGAATTTTGCCTGCAGCGACTTCCTCCGGCTCGCGCACATCAATGATATGAAGTGATTCTCCAGCGCGAAGCCGTTCTTCTACCTCTTTCGGTGTGATTGTTTTCATCATCATCCTCCTCTACTGCCAGGCGTTTAAGCCGCCTTTGACGTTCGTCACGTGCCGAAATCCCATTTTCTTTAACAGTCGGCTTGCTTTTTGGCTTCGCATCCCGCTTTGGCAAATGACAATCACTTCTTTTTCTTTGGATAGTTCGTGAACGCGTGCTGTCAATTCGTGCAGCGGGATGTTCCGAAACCCTGGCAGATGGTAAGACTGAAACTCCATCGGGGTGCGCACATCAATATATTGCACCCCAGGTTCTTTCAACCGGCGTTTCAATTCCGCTGTTGTGATCATCCGCACCCCTTTCGGCGGGATGAAGCGGCTGGCAAAAAACCAAACAAGCAAAACAAACAGGATGATGTTGATGATGGTTTGCGACATAGGATTCCCTCATTTGATTAAATGAATAAGTTCACATTTCCTTCCGACGCATCAGCCAAATACGCGGCGACGCCAGCAAACTCAACGCCATCGATCAATTCCTCCGGCTTCAGCCCAAGCAAATCGACTGTCATTTGGCAAGCGACGAGTTTCACGCCTTGCTCCTTCGCCATCTCGATCAACTGCGGAAGCGGCATGGCGTTATGTTTTTTGATGACCTTTTTGATCAACTTCGGGCCGATGCCGGCAAAATTCATGCGCGACAGCCCCATGCGGTCCGCGCCGCGCGGCATCATCTTCGCGAACATCTTTTCAAGAAACCCTTTTTGCACTGGAACCGACGCCTCTTTCCGCAAGGCGTTCAGCCCCCAGAACGTATGAAAGATCGTCACATCATGGTCGTAGGCAGCGGCGCCGTTGGCGATGATGTAAGCCGCCATCGCCTTGTCATAGTCGCCGCTGAACAAAATGATCGTCGTCTTTTTCTTCGGCTGTGTCATCTGGCTGCCTCCTTCCCTTCATACCTGTATGGGTATAAAAATGTGCACACATTATCCTTTTTGGATCCAGAACATCAACACACCGTTGTCTTCTTTCATCTCAAGCACCGTATGGCCGCTCGCTTTCGCCCATGCCGGCAAATCGTTTTTCGCCCCTTTATCGGTCGTTTGCACTTCCAGCACTTCTCCCGATTGCAATTCGTCCATCGCTTTTTTGGCTCTCACCACCGGCATCGGGCAAGCCAATCCCTTTGCATCCAATACTTTCGCTACGTTCATGATGATGACCTCCTTCACAACAGATTTTTATTACCATTACCCCTATGGGTATATTACTACAAGAAAAAGAACGTTGTCAACACCTTTTTGTTGAGCAACGCATTAACGGCTTTTCACAAGCAGTTCCACTGCTTCTTTGACAAGACTGTCTGTGCTTTCTCCTTTTTCCATGCTTTCACGCAGGCAATGTTCCAAATTGGTGCTGACGATGACGGCAATGGCGCGGTCAATGGCATTGCGCGCCGCTGAAAGTTGGGAAACGACGCTCTTGCAGTCTTTCCCTTGTTCCATCATGCCAAGGACGCCTTTAATTTGTCCTTCAATCCGTTTTAAGCGGTTTTTGATCTCTTTGTTATATTCCATCGGCTCGTTCGCCCCCTTTCTTGACAATCACAAGCCGTGATCGAATAGCTTTTCACCTCATAGCCATAGCGGCGCAACAGTCGGATGCCGACGTTTTTTTCGATGGCATCCTGGGCAATGATATGAAGCGGCTTTCGCGGGATATGCCGAACATGCCGTTTCAAATACGCCACCGGAATATGCAACGCTTGGCCAAATATGGAGCCGTTGCTTTCATTATAATCGCGCAAGTCAAGAAGAAGCAAGCCGTCCGGCACCTCTTCTACCGGAAGGCATGGGATATGTTTTACAGGATAGTAGCGTCGATACAACGCTGCGCCCAAAAGAATGAGAAAGAATAACAAACTGCTAACGATCAACGGTTCACCCCCTCTATTCACCCTATGCACGATCATTATATACCCTATACGGTATAATGACAATAAGAAATATTTTCCTCAACAATTGGTTATTCCCAGCGAATCAAAAGACCATAGACAGCCGGGTGAAAACGGACAAGTTCCACGTTGCCCGCCTTTTGTTTCACATAGGAAAACAGTTCATCCGACGGAATCCGCTCATGGAGCGGCGGCCCCATTTCGCTTTCAATCGCTTCCCATTCGATCAACAGAAACTGCCCTTTTGGCTTCATCACGCGGCGAATTTCGTCAATGGCGGCTTCTTTTCGTTCCACTTCATGAAAGACGAACGCCATGATTCCTTTGTCCAGCGAATGGGAAGGCAAGGCGGTCGAGGCGACATCCGCCACCCGATATTCGATGTTGGTGATCGCTAGTTTCTCGGCTCGCTGTTTTAACAATTCAATCATTTCCGGCTGCACATCGATCGCGTACACTTTTCCGTTTGTCGCCTGCGCGAGAGGAATCGTAAAATAGCCATTCCCCGAGCCAAGATCCACGATCGTGTCATTCGGTTTCACAGACAACATCGAAATTGCCTGTTGCGGGTCGATCCATTCCTTGCGCTTCGGATCCAATAATCGTTCAGCATGTTCGTAATGAAAACGATGCCCTGTCATCCTTTTCCCTCCTATTCCTCACTTCCATTTCATTATACTCGCAAAGAGAGGAAAAAAGCCGGCATTGGAAAACGCCGGCTTTTCCCTACCGAACGGCGCACCGGTTTGGACCGATTTCCATCTCCCGTTGTTCCTCTTCCGTAGGATGCAATTTCCCCATGTTGGTCTGCCGAATTTCCTTGTAAGCATTCGGCTGCGGCGGCAAGTTCTCCGTGACCGTTCGGCGGAATTCTTCATCGCTAGAAATATTTAAACCATGATTCTTTTCATAAAGAACCCCCAACCGTTCCGCCACGCTGCCATCCTTATTCATTTCATTCGGCCCCATATAGTGCGCCGGCAATACAATCAAATCATCTGCAAGCTGTTTGTAACGCCGGTAAAGCGTCTCCCGCAGATCATCGACCCAGTCTTGCGCTTTCCCGGCAAGATCCGGGCGCCCGATCGAGTCGATGAATAAAATATCACCGGTTAACAAATATTGATCGTCCACAATAAACGATGTACTGCCGATCGTATGCCCCGGCGAATACAACGCTTCAATCACGACATGGCCGACGCGGATGCGGTCGCCATCTTGAATCGGTGTGTAGGTAAACGTCACCTCTTCCGCGTCTTTCGGCGGCAAGTAATACGTTGCACCCAGTTCTTCCGCCAACTTGCGCCCGCCAGAAATATGGTCGGCATGCAAGTGCGTATCGAGCACATGCTTGATTGTAATGCCGTGTTCGTTGGCAAAACGGACGTATGCGTCAGTCATGCGGTTCGTATCGATCAACGCCCCCTCGCCGTTCGATTCGACGAGATACGAGAGACACCCTTTGCCGAGGCGGACGAATTGGTAAATCGTTCCTCCGCTTTTCAGCTCGCCGATTTTCACTGGTTCCAAATGTTCGCTCCATGCCTTCATGCCACCTTCGATTGAATAAACGTCCGTATAGCCCGCCGCTTCCAACTGTTCTGCCACAAACTCCGACGAGCCGCCCTTCGCGCAAACGGCATAAATCGTTTTGCTTTTATCTTTTGGCAAACGGTCCAAATATGGTTCAATGCCATCCAACACTTCAAAATACGGAATATTGACGACCTCGACATGTCTCCCTTCAATCCGCCAATCGGCAAAATCTTCGGGGTTGCGAGCGTCCACAATGAACAGCTCCTCGCCGCGAATGATCTTATTGGCGATCTCTTTGACCGAAATCGTTTTTGCCAACGATATCCCCTCCTGATCTCATAGTTTCGTCAATGGTCTGTTATTTCAACGATGATTCGCCTGATTCCACAATGCCATAATGGCATCCGGATCATACCCAAGCACCCAGCGGCCGTTAATCTCGATTTGCGGCACGCCCATTTGCCCGGTCGTTTCCACCAGCCTCCGCGCCGCTTCCGGATCGAGCTCGACATTCACTTCCTTAAACGGAATCCCTTGAGCGCGCAAAAAGTTTTTCGCCATGACACAATACGGGCATGTCGTTGTGGTATAGACAGTGACTTGTGCCATATTCTCCTTCCTCCTCTCCCTTATTAGAAGGCCAATGTAATATCGGCGTCTTTCGCAAACTGCAGGAACGTCGCCGCCCCCGCTACTTCAATGCCATCGACGAATTGGTCTTTGTCAAGCCCCATGACATCCATCGTCATTTGGCAAGCGATCAGCTTTACCCCCATCTCTTGCGCCATTTGAAGCAATTCGGCAATCGATGGAACGTTCGCTTTTTGGAACCCTTGTTGAAAATGTTCCTTCCCTTCCGGAATCGGCAATTGTTTGTGCGCTTCTTTATGGATGAGATTCAACCCCTCAAACGTAAAGAACACCCCGACCTCCGCGTCTGCCGCCGCAGCGGCCGTCGCAATGTTGAACACCTTGTACGCATCAAACAACCCGCCGTTTGCTGCAATAATCGCCACTTTCATGACAACAACCTCCTTCACGTATGTCGCTATTCTATTTCGATACCCTCATAATATTTTATACACATATACACGCTGTATTATACATATACGTGTATATGTATTGCAATAATCATACTATCGCATCATTGTTTTCTTGTCAACAAAAAAACGCAAAATCCAATGCAACGACTTTTCAGCCAGCTTCCAAAAAACGCTTCCCACTTCAAACGAAGCGAGAAGCATCCATTTTCCCGATTTCCCCGCTGACTAGACAACCAACGGAAATGGGTGTTTCTTATACTTTCCGAACAGTAAAAAACTTTCGCACCAACCATGGGCCTGGCGCAAATCGCAGCCCCAACTCCCATGCACCGATGCCCGCAATCTGAAATTGGCGGGCCAATTTCATTTTCTGCCCTATGCTTCTGACATCTTCAAACCATACCTCATGAATGTTTCCAAGTTCATCCGTATATCGAAAAAAGGGGGATTCATATTGAAACGAATATTGAATCGGCGATTGGTAACGCATGGCGGTTAAAACCGCCTCTTGGTTGGAGAGGGCCTCCGCCAATGTCCCAGGCTGGTACGGAATGATCCAATCGTATCCATATAAAGGAAGTCCGAGCAAGATTTTTTTTCGGGGGACGCGCTCGACGGCAAACTGAAGCGTCGATCTCACCTCACTAATAGGAGCGACTGGACCAGGTTCACTTGTTAAATGGTGCCAATCGTACGCCATAATAAACATATAGTCGACGACAGCACCAATGCCGCCGTAATCGTAGCCCCTGAGCCAAGGGATCTCCTCGCTCGTTTTCGCTGGAACGGCGATCGTCAAAACATACCCAGCCGGTTTTAACCGATCGCGCAACTGGCGCAAAAAACCCGTAAACAAATCACGATCCTCTCCGCGAACCTGCTCGAAGTCAATATTGACGCCACCATAGCCTTTCCGGGATACTAAATAAAAAATGTTTTCAACCAAGTTCGCCCTTGCTTCCGGATTGTTCAGCACTTGGCTTGCCAGTCTCGCACTAAATCCTTCTGATGTTAGGTTCGTCACTACCGCAATGGGTGTGACGCGGTTTTGCCATGCTGTTTCAATCGCTGCGGCGTCATCCCGCGTAGTGACAATGTCGCCATTAGGGGCAAAGTGATATTCGAACAGGGCAATGTACGATGAATACGGGGCAAAATCTCGCACGAACGCCCGATCTAAGTTCGGTTCGCGGAGAATGTAATAGGCTAACGTTATAGCTTGATACCAGGAAATATCAGGAATATAAATTTTCATTCCCGGATACATCCTGTACGGATCCACCGCCGGATTGGCTGCCCGCAACTGTTCGACCGTCACAAATGCTTTCTGTGCAATGGCGCTTAGCGTGTCTCCTGGCTGCACTGTATACGTATAGCTAGGAACAAGCAAAGCTTGACCAGGAACAATATTCGTTTCAACTAAGCCATTGACAAGGCGCAGACTTTCCAGCGGATAATCGTATCGCCTGCTGATTGAAAAAAGCGTATCTCCAGGTTGAACAATGTGGATAAACATGACCATCCCCCCGTTGAATCAACAAAGCTTCGGCGCTGGCATCATGATAAATATATATATGCTTATCGACCGCAACCGCACCTTGTCTTGACATGGCTAGTTTGCGATTCTTTTGCATGTTCCTAACGCGCAAGTCCTCCACGCACACCAATGCTCACACGCGGAAGCGGGTGTCTTCTCGGTTTAGGATAATAAAAAGCGGCCAAAAAGCCGCTATATAAATTGAAATAAAGGTTTTCTCCCGTTCCACGGCGAA
>NZ_SDKL01000109.1:0-4210 GCF_004123125.1 Geobacillus sp. PK12 | reverse complement strand
GCATCCTCCACGCATAAAGGACGCGGATTTCTTCTACGTTCAGGTTGTAGCCTGAATCATTTTGGTGATTTCCTGCTTCAATGGGCAGCCAAGCTTCACTCTCTATCAACTGGTGAGAACGGCTTGCCCGGCAGCTTCGATGTGTGCTGGAGGGAGAATAAAAGTCTAAGATGTGCGATAGAGGGAAGTCGCATTGAATTATGTGCTGTGGAGGGATCGCTGGTATCAAATATGTGTGCTGGAGGGAAAGGCAGAGAATTACATGTGCACTGGAGGGAAAAGCGGATGGACAGATGTGTGCTGGAGGGAAAGTCTGGGCAAACTGAGGGGCGTCCCCCTCCAGCGCACATCAAAAACAGGAAATTGGACAAGCCTTCCCGGCAGCACACATCTTTTTAATGCGGTTTCCCTCCAGCACACACTTATTCGGGGAGTTTCAGCTTTGGATTGCGAGAATGGACGATTACAAAACTTTCCCGGCCTTTCTTCTCAATAGAACAGTCGAGATAGCCGATTGTTTTAAGCTGTTCTATCGCTTTCTTAATGATACGGTTTTGCTCGCCAACAGCTGACTGCAAAGCCAGGCGCTCACGGATTCGCGCGAACGATAGCGGCAACGGGTTCTGCGGAAGGCTTTCGATGAAAGTGTAAATGGCTTGTGCAGCTTCTTTCTTCGGAAGGGCACGCAAGGCGTGGTGTTGCAACAGAACGCGATAATCAAGCTGGAACAGCTCCCACAACTTCGAATCAGCCTCCAGCTCTATCAGATCAAGGTCAGCATCAAAACGCCCGACCTTCAGCAGACCAGTCTGATAGCCGCCTTTAGCATCTTTTCCGCGCTTAAAAGCGATACCCTTGTTACGCAAGCGTCCAAGTGATTCATGAATGGTTAAACGCAGTTTCGCATCCAGACGTTTTGAGGGGAAACCACAGGCTTTAGCGAATTCCTGAAACGATAACTGGATGGTGTTTGAGGACAAGCCGTATTTGCTGAACGCGTAGATGACACCGATCCACGTTTTGAAATCAGTATCCATATCGAGTCGAGGACCGGTGATTTTAATATCATCGTAACCCTCGGCTTTAGCTATCTCCAGCTGGGAAAACGCTTTGGTGGCATCAATCTCTTTACTTTCTCCTTTGCTCTTTGATGGCTTCGGCACGAATACCCCCAAGCGCATCAACGCTACAGGCTGCACAGTGTTGTTTGAATTAACTGTTAGTTCTTTTGCCTTACTTTCAATGTCTGCGTAAAGAATATCGGAGATAAATGATTGATTCATATTACTTTTTCCGAATTGTGTGGATAGTTTTTATAAGTGGTGATAACTACCCAAGCTTTCCCGTCAACACACATCCTATATCCCGCCAGCACACATTAGCAACCCGTCAGCACACATTTTTATCCCTCCAGCACACATCGTTTTCCCTCCAGCACACATCGCGATACACTTCTAAGCCAGACGTGGCGCGGCCTGCAACGATCAGGGATCTATATGGATCTAATTGGGATCTGTATGGACCTGATTATTGGATCTATCCAGTGGATAATGTGGATAAGTGAAAAACCGGCCAACGTAGCCGGTTGGAAGGGAGTCGTATTATTCTACGCTTTCGATGAGAAGACCATGTTCATAGCATTTAAGCTCATCGCCCTCGTACAGGAATTGGTATCCAATACCACCATATTCAGGCACATTAGGGAATAACTCATCACTTACCGAAGAACAAATCACACCAATGCAGCGATCAACGCCTTCTCGTTCTTCAGTGCTGAAAAAATCCTCTTCGGTAAGAACATGAGTACATTGCTCATCAGCATAGGTCGGAAATACATGCTCAATGCAATCCGGGTGTTTTAAACCAAGCTGATCGGCAAGCTCGAAAGCACGACGGTATTGTTCAGATCCTGGCTTGCCAACAGTGATTTGCTCAATTTTGTAGATTGAAGTCGCTTTGTTGATAGTTTGCTTTACTGTTACTTTATCAGACATAAAAATCCCTTTTAGTTACCGCTAATAGCTCGGTTGTAATCATTAACGTTGCGATTCTTCCTGTTAATCCCCATCAGCATCGTTTCTGTATCGAGGATATACGCTGGCAGATCATCAAAATATTCACTGCTAAACTCTGGCATCCTACACATAAATGCACTTTTGGGGGCAGGGTGGTTAACCTTTGTCGGCGTCGGCGTTAAATTCGCTGATCGACTCCCGGAGCAACCGCTGAGTGTCAGCAGGAATACGCTGGCGAACATTACCCGCCGCAACCAGTTGTTTCTGAACTTCAGCTTTTCGTTCCATTTGCCTGTCAGCATACTTGGCTTGTTCTGATTCATTTTTCACTTCCTGGCTGTGAAAATGTTGCTCTGCTTTGTTCATCGTCTCAATGGTCTGGTTAAGATCCATTATTGACTTATCACGTTCCTTAACAGCCTGATCAAGACTGCCAATTTTCTCTATGGCTTGCTTTAGCTGATGACGTTCCCATGCAAACCCAGCACCAACAAGTGCGCAAATCAGAACAAGAACACCAGTAGCAGCAAGTTTCTCCTTCAAAGACAAAGCTGTTTTTAACGTAGAAAAGAATGACATGTCTTCCTCCTGAAGAAAAATTATCAATGAAGTCCTTTGTTACTGTGCCGCTTTGTTTAATTCATCAAGAACAGAATCAGGAACCAAAGCGGCAACTGCGCTGGCTGTGCTGGCCTTATTTGCTGATGCTTCCGCAAGCGCGGTACCGGTAGTGTTAGACCTGAACAAGGTTTACTAAAAATCCGTAAAGAACTTCAATTGTACGCCAACTTAAGACCATGTAACTTTGCATCCGACTCTCTTTTAGACTTATCTCCAATCAAGCCACAATTTGCTAAAGGTACTGACTTCGTTGTTGTCAGAGAATTAGTGGGAGGTATTTACTTTGGTAAGAGAAAGGAAGACGATGGTGATGGTGTCGCTTGGGATAGTGAACAATACACCGTTCCAGAAGTGCAAAGAATCACAAGAATGGCCGCTTTCATGGCCCTACAACATGAGCCACCATTGCCTATTTGGTCCTTGGATAAAGCTAATGTTTTGGCCTCTTCAAGATTATGGAGAAAAACTGTGGAGGAAACCATCAAGAACGAATTCCCTACATTGAAGGTTCAACATCAATTGATTGATTCTGCCGCCATGATCCTAGTTAAGAACCCAACCCACCTAAATGGCATCGTCTCTCGCCTGTCCCCTCAGTTCAGTAATTTCCTGCATTTGCCTGTTTCCAGTCGGTAGATATTCCACAAAACAGCAGGGAAGCAGCGCTTTTCCGCTGCATAACCCTGCTTCGGGGTCATTATAGCGATTTTTTCGGTATATCCATCCTTTTTCGCACGATATACAGGATTTTGCCAAAGGGTTCGTGTAGACTTTCCTTGGTGTATCCAACGGCGTCAGCCGGGCAGGATAGGTGAAGTAGGCCCACCCGCGAGCGGGTGTTCCTTCTTCACTGTCCCTTATTCGCACCTGGCGGTGCTCAACGGGAATCCTGCTCTGCGAGGCTGGCCGGCTACCGCCGGCGTAACAGATGAGGGCAAGCGGATGGCTGATGAAACCAAGCCAACCAGGAAGGGCAGCCCACCTATCAAGGTGTACTGCCTTCCAGACGAACGAAGAGCGATTGAGGAAAAGGCGGCGGCGGCCGGCATGAGCCTGTCGGCCTACCTGCTGGCCGTCGGCCAGGGCTACAAAATCACGGGCGTCGTGGACTATGAGCACGTCCGCGAGCTGGCCCGCATCAATGGCGACCTGGGCCGCCTGGGCGGCCTGCTGAAACTCTGGCTCACCGACGACCCGCGCACGGCGCGGTTCGGTGATGCCACGATCCTCGCCCTGCTGGCGAAGATCGAAGAGAAGCAGGACGAGCTTGGCAAGGTCATGATGGGCGTGGTCCGCCCGAGGGCAGAGCCATGACTTTTTTAGCCGCTAAAACGGCCGGGGGGTGCGCGTGATTGCCAAGCACGTCCCCATGCGCTCCATCAAGAAGAGCGACTTCGCGGAGCTGGTGAAGTACATCACCGACGAGCAAGGCAAGACCGAGCGCCACCTAAATGGTATTATAATCACCAGCAACATGTTTGGTGATATCATCTCCGATGATGCCTCCGTTATCCCAGGTTCCTTGTGTTTGTTGCCATCTGCGTCCTTGGCCTCTTTGCCCGACAAAAACACCC
>NZ_SDKL01000108.1:0-2123 GCF_004123125.1 Geobacillus sp. PK12 | reverse complement strand
TCCACGCACCACCTCAGACGCCCTCAACGCAACATTGCCGCTTAAACGCTAAAAAACAGGCTTATCTATGGGTCGGAACGGGGAAAACGCGCCAGATAAAATTTAGTCACCTGCATGCCTATGCACAGAAGTGCATAGGCAGCGTTTTCACGATAGCGAGAACACATAACCCCTGTTTTGGTCGTTTTTCCGCAGATTGGGACCGTGGTCCCAGCCAGGAATATTTTGCGCATGCGCAAACTCTCTCATCCACCCAATCATCCCTTTTCGCCTATTTTCAGTTATGATAACTCGTCACCGCACATCGGTGACCGGGTGTAGGAACCCGGACTTACTATCGGCGATAAGATCGGACGCGCCAGCGTCCTTTTTTATATCGCAGCCTTTGCTCGTCTCTATGGTAGCTCAGGCGGGGCGTCCTTCGGGCTGGCCGGGTCGATAGTACCGGTATTCCTACCCCCGTCTGGGCTACCCCCCAAAGAGCGTAGGAACTCTTATGGTGGTGAAATATCTCACTATCGGAATACCATATATGTTCGACGATACTCCTCTGAATCCTGACGAACTGCTAGACCAGTGCTGTGCACTGTCTTATGCCGTCACTGCTATCCCCCACGATCAGGTACGCGAAATCCTTGCATTTGTGCTGCACGAAAAGCTCAGGGATTTTCATGACTGCTACTACCCCGAGCAATTTCCCGATAAAGACGATTAACAAACTGGCGACCGTTTATTCTAACCAGCGACGCCACCAAGGTTTAGGGTGAACGTTCTCCGATTCATCATGCGCCGGCTTGTATTCCAGCCGGCGCATCTCCTGAAGCTCCAGCTTGAGACCTGACACCTCTTCCCGGAGCGCTTTCATCTCAGCAATCAGGTCTTTCATTACGTTATTATCGGTCTCACCACCCTGTCTCTGAGTGTCCCGATTCGTTGTCTCACTCGGTTTCAGTTCACCGTAGACACGCATCAGCTCACTGGTGTCGAGAGATCGCCCTCCATCAGACTCAGACCTATATGATACACGGCCTTTTGCCATATCCCGGTACAGCGAACTTCGCCCTTTCCCGGTCAATTCCGTCGCCTGTCTCACGTTGACCCACGCCATTGTCTCACCCCCTATTTTTGAGACAGTATAACGCTATACCAAACGTTAGCAGTCTGTCGGTCGTATTCAGCCTGATTATGACGATGTCGCGTTGTCATTTTTGGGCGTAGTTTTTAGCATTATCTGTTGCCAGTAATCCCCGCTATGTACAACGACGAAATATGTTGTACATAGCGGGGATTACTGGGTTTATTCAACATAAACGCAATATTTAAGAAGCATGCTGGTAGCGCAACACAATCCGTATTATTCTTGTACTGTTGATGATTAGTGCACGTAATGCACTCCTGATTACACCGGATACAGGTCAACAATCCGTGCCCCTTGAGGGATCTGATACCCAGCAGCAACATCTGGAGATACTGAGGCGACGCAGTTAAAACGCCACTTGGTCAGTGTAACGGCCGCGATTAACCCACGCCGACGGGGAAAAACATGGCGAGAATAGTCCGAGCCAGACGCCACAAGGCGTCAAACAGGGGCAAATAGGCATTCAATTGCCGCTGAACCGGTTCATTCGGTCAGGAGTTCTTACAAACTATCAAGCGGTGACGACATGACGGAGTTTAGCGTCAGCCAGGAACTGGCCGCATTACAGGAAGAGACCCGGTTAATTCGCAAACCACGATACCGAAAATCGCGTCTCGATCGCTACACCGGCGAACTGCGCCAGCTTCATCAGGCTGGCGCCAGTGCCGCCGAATTACAACGTTGTCTCAGAGCAAAGCGGATAAGGGTGGTGTTATCCACGGTGACACGCTGGCTAGCTCGTCATGGCTAGGTTCGTTACATGCCGCACCGTATGCCTCTTTGCTACACTCAGACACAGACCACCGAAAATCTGGAGCCTCTGCCATGAACAACCGCATTCACTACGAAAACGCGAACTTTCTACGTGAGCTGGCCGAGAGCCTGCCGCACATTATTCCCACAGGCAGCGCTGACAAAGCCGCCCTATTGCAGCGTCTCGCTAATGAAGAACTGGCGCAAGCCGAATATGAGGAAAAGGTACGCG
>NZ_SDKL01000107.1:0-4061 GCF_004123125.1 Geobacillus sp. PK12 | reverse complement strand
GCCGACCGGGGGACCGGCCGACCCTTCCCGCTGCCCCAGGAAGCCCGCTGTGCGCCCGTCTCAGCGCCTAACAGGCTTCCCGGGTGTCTCGCTACGCCGCTACGTCTTCCGTGCCGTCCTGGGCGTCGTCTTCGTCGTCGTCGGTCGGCGGCTTCGCCCACGTGATCGAAGCGCGCTTCTCGATGGGCGTTCCCTGCCCCCTGCCCGTAGTCGACTTTGTGACAACGATCTTGTCTACGAAGAGCCCGACGAACACGCGCTTGTCGTCTACTGACGCGCGCCCCCACCACGACTTAGGGCCGGTCGGGTCAGCGTCGGCGTCTTCGGGGAACCATTGGTCAAGGGGAAGCTTCGGGGCTTCGGCGGCTTCAAGTTCGGCAAGCCGCTCTTCCGCCCCTTGCTGCCGGAGCGTCAGCGCTGCCTGTTGCTTCCGGAAGTGCTTCCCGCCAACGGGTCCGTCGTACGCGCCTGCCGCGCGGTCTTCGTACAGCTCTTCAAGGGCGTTCAGGGCGTCGGCGCGCTCCGCAACAAGGTTCGCCCGTTCGCCGCTCTTCTCAGGCGCCTCAGTGAGCTTGCCGAAGCGTCGGGCGGCTTCCCACAGAAGCGCCAACGTCTCTTCGTCGCCTTCGGCGTGCCTGATCTTGTTGAAGATGCGTTCCGCAACGAACTTGTCGAGTGCCGCCATGCTGACGTTGCACGTGCCTTCGTGCTGCCCAGGTGCGGACGGGTCGACCACCTTCCGGCGACGGCAGCGGTAAGAGTCCTTGATCGATTCTTCCCCGCGCTTCGAAGTCATGACGGCGCCACACTCGCAGTACAGCTTGTCCATGGCGGACAGAATGGCTTGCCCCCGGGAAAGCCCCTTGCCGCGCCCCCTGCCGTCCAACCACGCCTGAAGCTCATACCACTCAGCGGGCTCGATGATCGGTCCGCAATCAAGCTCGACCGGCCGGAGCGTGATCGGGTCGCGCTGAATGCGGTAACCCTCAATCTTCGTGGTCGGCGTGCCGTCCGGCTTCTTCTTGTAGATCACCTCAGCGGCGAAGCCCGCAATACGCGGGTCCCGAAGGATTCGCATAACGGTTGCCGGGTCCCAGGCGCTTGAAGCGGTCTTCTTCCCAATCGTCTCGCCCCGGGTCGGCACGGCGTCAGCGTCCATGCGCTTACAAAGCCCCGTGATGCTGCCCGGGTGAATGGCGGCTTGACTGCCCGGCTTGAAGGGAAGGTGTTTGTGCGTCTTGATCTCACGCCACCACCACCGGATTACGTCGGGCTCGAACTCGAAGGGTCCGGTAAGGGGAGTGGTCGAGTGCGCAAGCTTGTTGATGACGACATTGACCATTCGGCCGTTGCGCGTGATCTCCTTCGTCTCCGAAACAAGCTCGAAGCCGTAAGGCGCCTTCCCGCCGACGTACCCGCCCAATTCGCGCTGAAGGTTCTTCGTGTCGAGAATCTTCGCCGACTTCAGCGAAGATTCTTTGTGCGACGCGTCGAGCCGCATAATCAGGTGAATCAGGTCCATGACGTTTCCCTGCCGGAAGACGCCTTCCTGAGTGGAAACAATCGTCACGCCCAGGGCGAGCAATTCCGAGACAATCGGAATCGCGTCCATGACCTTCAGGCGCGAGAAGCGCGACACGTCATAGACAATGATCATGTTGAGCCGCCCGGCGCGGCATTCGTTCAGGATGCGTTCGAACTCCGGGCGCTCCGCCGTCCCGAACGCCGACGTGCCCGGCGCTTCGCTGAAATGCCCGACGAACCTGAACCGGCCCCCGTCGCGCTCGACTTCGCGCTGAAGGTCGGCCGCCTTGTCTTCGTTGGCGCTACGCTGTGTCGCTGGGCTTGCTGCGCTCGAATTCTCGCGCTCGCGCGACTGACGGTCGTAAGCACCCGCGTACGTGTCCACCCCGGTCACAACCCCTTGTGTCATGTCGGCGACCCTACGCCCCCAACTGAGAGAACTCAAAGGTTACCCCAGTTGGGGCACTACTCCCGAAAACCGCTTCTGACCTGGGAAAACGTGAAGCCCCGGGACATCCGCTGAGGGTTGCCGCCGGGGCTTCGGTGTGTCCGTCAGTACGGGCCAGAGAGGGGCGTCGTGTAACCCACCCAGGGCGATTGCTCCGGCACGGGGAAGCCGCGCCACGCCTTCGGGACGTCAGGTACCCTAGCGCTATATGCGTTGATGCAATTTCTATGCGCACCCGTTCTCGGAGCACTGTCCGACCGCTTTGGCCGCCGCCCAGTCCTGCTCGCTTCGCTACTTGGAGCCACTATCGACTACGCGATCATGGCGACCACACCCGTCCTGTGGATCTACCCACTAGTCAATTCACCATCTTGTTGAGAAATAAAAGAAAATGCCAATGAAGTATCGGCATTTTCTTTTTGCTGTTATTAGTTGACTGTCAGCTGTCCTTGCTCCAGGATGCTGTTTTTGACAACGGATGTTTTATTGCCTTTGATGTTCATTAAGAAGCTTGGCGCAAATGTTGCCTTTTTATCCTCGAAGAAGCCTCTGTTTGTCATGTAGCTTGTGATAACCACATTGTTGCCTTTGGCTTGCGGCACTGCGAAGTGAGAGTAAGTGAATGTCACATCGTTTGGATCAAGACCCATTTGCAGCACAAGCCCTGTTTTGTTCAGCGGCTTGTAAGGGCCGGTTAAAGAGTTTGATACATAACCAAGCATGTAAATATCGTTTGAGTTAATACCATCGATCGTCATTTTTGAACCGCGTGAATCAGTGAACAAGTACCATTTGCCGTTCATTTTGAAAACATTCGCGCGCTCGATTTCATCAGTTACCGTGTTTGAAGTGATCAGCGGCTTCATTACTTTTTTCAATGTGTAATCATTATTTAACTCTATGATACCGAGGGCGCCGTTCGCTAACTCAGCATCGCGTTTTTTAGCGCTCTGCTGAAGCTTCTGGCTTTCTTTACGGAAGAAGTTCGTGCCGCCGCCGTAGTACGCTTTGTTAAATAAAGATTCTTCGCCTTGGTATCCGTTTTCTGTTCCCGTGTTGGCTTCGAATACAAGGTATTTATGGCCTTTGTCTTCAACGTAGTGAGGGTCTCTCAGCGTATGGTTGTCGCCGGATGTATAATTGCCTTCATCGATAAACTGCTGAACGTTCTGATATGTTTTTCCGTCTCCGTCAAAAATCGTTTTGTGATCTTCCACTCCGTTGATTTTGAGTGTGTCATCAGATTTTGACACATTTACCTGCGCTGTTGTCAGGCTTTGTTTGCCGTAATGTTTACCGGAATAGTCAGTGTAGAATAAACGGATTTTTCCGTCAGATGTAAAGGTTGCAGAACCGGACCATTCTTGCGTCTGATCTTTCAGGATCGGATCGTTGGCGTCGAACTTATCGCTGTCTTTAAAGACACGGCCCGCGTTTTTCCAGCTGTCGATTGAGTTGTCGCCGACCTTTTGATAAAACATGTAGATTGATGTGTCATCAGCGTCTTTCGGGCTTCCCGCAAGAGCAAACACAACGTGATAGCCGTTGTATTCAGCTACTGTTCCGTCAGCGTTTTGCAGCGGCCAGCTGTCCCACACATCAAGTCCTTTTGCAGACTCAATATTTTTAATCGTTGATTGATCGAATTGAGGCACTTGGTATTTTTCGTTTTGCTGCTGTTTAGGGATCTGCAGCATATCATGGCGTGTAATATGAGAGACGCCGTACGTTTCTTTGTATGCTTTTTGGTTATTTTCTTTCGCGAAGGCTTGAGTCGCTCCTCCTGCCAGAAGTGCAGTCGTAAAAGTCAGAACTGTGGCTTGTTTTACAATTTTTTTGATGTTCATGTTCATGTCTCCTTCTGTATGTACTGTTTTTTGCGATCTGCCGTTTCGATCCTCCCGAATTGACTAGTGGGTAGGCCTGGCGGCCGCCTGGCCGTCGACATTTAGGTGACACTATAGAAGGATCCGTCGGGCGGGCTGAACGCCCTGGACTCCGGTTCGCCGCTGCCGAGGCGGGAGCCGCGCGAGCCCTCGCTCCAGCAGGACCACGGTGCCCCGGCAACGGAGGGCGACCTCTCGGGGCC
>NZ_SDKL01000106.1:0-1182 GCF_004123125.1 Geobacillus sp. PK12 | reverse complement strand
ATATTCCAAACAACAAGATTTTGAAAGCAAGAAACCAAGATCAAGTAAACTATTTTTAATTTTGGTTGCTGGAATTTCTTTACCTTCCGATTTTAATCTATAAAGTCTTAGCAGTTGATGAACTTTCATTGCAATCATAAAGTTCAATTTAGGGACTCTTATACCAGATTTATAAACTGCAAATTCTTTAGGTAAAATTTTAGGAGACAATACTTCAATTTCAGTATCATTGTGCCTTGACTTAGCAATTATTTGATCTTTAAAGTTAAATGTAATGTTAGAAAGCTTATCCAAATTTATGATTCTAGATGACGCATTTTCAGACACAAAATCTATGTCACTAGCATCTCTAAAATAGTCACTATATTTTATGGCAATTGATTTACTGCCTTGAACTAAAAATCCTGCATTTTGCATTTGTTTAATAAGTGATAATTGCTCATTTGAAACAAAATTATTTTTCTTACATAATTTTGCAAAATCCTTAAATCTAAATGCAGTGAAAAGTTTAACTTTTAGCCAGCTTAATGACTTAAATATGTTGTAGTCATAAAACTTGTTAAAAAGAATGTTAGATAATGAATTTATTGTTCACATTAGGAGAAGCCAAAGAATTAGAATTCTAAAAATTGTTGCAATTGCAAGAACATATGCACTTTCAGCAATATGTTCATTCATAAACTTTTCTAAACTTTGCTTCGTAAGTTCATTAAAATACAACGGAAGTCTGTCAAAAAAGATTAGAAAGGCATAAAAAACAAAACTGAAAATAACAGGTGCAAAAAATAGTGAGGAAAAGTATATGGCTATATTATTTCTTTTATATTGTTCTGCAATATGTATTTTGTCTTCTAGTATCATGAACTTCCCCATGCATAAACTCTATTCTCATCTGCCTTTTTTTGCTCAGCAATTTTAATATAACCATTCAAAAAGTCTATTGAGCTGTTAACTTTTTGCTTAGCAATTATTAGTGAAAGCCAAGTGTTTCATTCTGACTTAACGCCGTCTAAAGATTCTTTAGCTATTTGCAATGCCTTGTGTATAGTCTCAATGTTTCTTGTTTTAGAAACCTTAATTATTTCGCCAAAAATTGTAAAAATAAAGTTCTTTGAATAATTAAATTGTAATTCAGTTTGTCTAAGGAGTCCGAGTAGACTGCCCACAGTTGATAGGCCCTTA
>NZ_SDKL01000105.1:0-2022 GCF_004123125.1 Geobacillus sp. PK12 | reverse complement strand
TCTGAGTTGGTTCTTGAATCTTGATTTCCTGCATTAGATTCTGGGTTGGGTTTTGAATCTTGATTTCCTGAGTTAGATGTTTCAACATCCTTTTTCTTTACACCACATGAAGTAGCTATCATTGGGAAAGAACTAGCAAAAATTAAGCCCCCCCCCTATTAACATTAATTTTCTTTTCATATGATAGTCCTTTACAAATTAAAATATTAAATAATTATACAATATGAAAAATATCAAATCAATATTAATGTCTAAATTTAGTGTGAATATAAATTCTTAAAGCAAAAAGCACCTAATTTGAGTATTGGAAAAATAATGCGAATTCTTGGCGATTCTGACAAGAAAATGACCAAAAGAATAAAAAAGAATAAAGAAAAGATACTTTTGAGTACTCAAAAGTGCGGAATTTTGTGTTGATGTTAATTTTTATTGCATTTGCTTAGCACATTTAAAGCCAGAAATTCCTTTATAAATTCTTGGGTGTGAATTTATAAAATCTGCTATTGGTTTTAGATCTTGACCAACATATCTATCTATAGATTTTCCTTTTGGAACGTATCTTCTTAATAGTCTATGAGCATTTTCGATACTACCTTTTTCTGATGATGAATAAGGGTGGCAATGAAAAATTTCTCTGATATATTCTATCTCTGGAAGTTTGTAATTTTCACTTCCGTTATCAATAGTTAATGTGTCAATAATAAGATTATTGTTCTTAATCAATTTCTCTAAATTTTCTTTTATTGCTTTTGCATTTCTTCTAGATAGAGTGCAATAAAACATTCTAGATTTTCTGTTGATTAATGTAAGAATGCAATAATTATCAGATCTTAAACCAATTACAGTGTCCATTTCATAATCGTTGTCATTTAATCTTAAATTAACTGATTCTGGACGTTCAGTAATAAGTTTGCCTATTGTCTTTTTCTTGGTTTCGTGCTTTACAGTTGTGCGGCTTCCATATTTGCCATTTGATTTATATGGAAGAATATCTAATTTTAGACCAAAAGTACTATGTTTAGCCAATATACGGTAAAAGTTTTGAACTGATGGAATATATGAATTCTGAAGTTTTCCTTGTGCTTCTAGTTTTCTTATGTATTTAAAAATAATGCTAGCAACAGACTGTTTAACGGCTTTATTTTCCAAGTTAAAACTATTTCTATTCTTTAAATAAAAGTATAGTAACTGCTCGTAAAACTTAAAAAAGTCAATGTGCTTCATCAGCAATTTAGGATTGTTTTCTAATCTTTTTGAATCGTTCCTTGTTTCAATTAAGTTTAAAAATTTGAGAGCACTAATTACATATATCGTTTTGCCTTTTAAATCCATAC
Organism: Geobacillus sp. PK12; assembly: GCF_004123125.1. Taxonomy (NCBI): domain Bacteria; kingdom Bacillati; phylum Bacillota; class Bacilli; order Caryophanales; family Anoxybacillaceae; genus Geobacillus; species Geobacillus sp. PK12. The sequence continues at coordinate 688 of NZ_SDKL01000105.1, read as the reverse complement.
CACACAATTTACATTTCTTTTGGTATTTAGCATAACCACGCTTTGTCTCAATTTTAATTCTGTCAAATAAGTTATAAATTGATCTTGATTTAAACCCTACGATGTTAGAAACAGTTTTCATATCATAGCCTGCAATTAGTCTTTCAAGAATTTCTTTAAGTCTTAATGGGCTAATGTTATTTTTATTGGTTTTGAGATTTGACTTAGTTAGTATTTCATCTCAATGTGTTTCATCAATCACATAATGTACATAATTAAACTTGTACTTGCTGTGCAAATTTAGTTTTTTTTAAACAAGCATATGTCAGTTGAATAACTAGTATTTTTGTCATTGCTAATCATATATAATTTAAAAGCCTTTCTTTTTAAGTTAGTTACTCAAATTTTAACAAAAGGCAATAGAAAGCACCGCAAGTTAACTTGTGGTGCTTTTTACTTCGTTAATGAATAGCTGTAAGTTAGAATATAAAGCTACGTCTTTCTTAAGCATTCTACTTACTATTAAGCATTATTTTTCTATAAATTCGATAGTTTTCATTTTCATCTAATTGCTGGTAGGCAAATGTAGTTGCTATACTAGAGTGCCCCATTTGCCTTTGCACCATTTTAGGCAATGCTCCTTTTTTTAGCATAAACGAAGCAAATGATCTACGCAATGAATGGGGGCTATATTCATTGCCTAAGATCG
>NZ_SDKL01000104.1:0-1284 GCF_004123125.1 Geobacillus sp. PK12 | reverse complement strand
GGCTCTTCACCACAAGTTGTACTTGATCATTGAAGATCGGTGTGCATAGAGAAAATAGAGGGTACAAAAAATGCGAATTTTCCTGTATGGTAAAGGTGTCCAAACCAAACCATTGGAGGAAAATTCGCATGTACGCTCAGTTTATCAAAGAACTCATCGATTTACCAGATGTTTTGATTCAAAAGGTGCGAAAAGAAGAAGAACGTTGGATTTTCGAACTTTCTCTTCCCGAACAATGCCCGTTATGTCCTGTTTGCTTGAAACGCACGATCAAAATGACAGGAAAAAAGAAGCAATGGATGCATGGGTATGCTCAACGGATCGGCATCTTTTGGGTGGAACTCCCTGTGGAGCGTAGACGTTGTTGTACATGTGGCATGACATTCAGCACGTCTTATCCCGGAATTTCCCCTCGAAGTGCAGCGACGGATGCGTTTCAGCAATGGGTGGCGCAATCTTGCATCGGAACATCCATTCAGGCGGTGGCTCGTATGCTCAAGCTTCCGTACACGACCGTTGAACGCTGGTTTTATACTCATGCCCCTTCCTTCCTATCGAATGACATCCAACCAAAGGCAGTTTGTGTCGATGAGTTTGCGTTTCGAAAAGGACATGATTACGGAGTGGCAGTCATGGATGCCGAAACGGGAGAAGTGTATGCCGTTGAAGCAGGAAAGAACGAGGAAGCCATTGGACGTGTGTTGGCTCCTGTGTCTGGTTCTGTTCAGTATGTCGTGAGTGATTTGGCTCCAGCGATGAAAAAAGCCATTCAAGGGGTGTGTCCGGAAGCGAAGCATGTGGTCGATTATTTTCATGTGATTCAATTGTTTACGGAAGCGTTGGATCGATGCCGCCAATCCTTCGGAAAAGGGAACAAGAAACACGGGCATGTTCGGTATGTTTGCCGCTTATTGACCCAGTGTCCCGAGAAACTCACCGAGGAGGAGAGCCAAACGGTGCGAGAGTGGCAGAAAGAGAGCGATTCCTTGCAGGCTGTCTATCAATCCCTTCAACATTTTCGTTATGTATCCAAAAGCCAAAGCGAGCGACAAGCGAAACGTCGTTTGAACGCCTGGGTTCATCGGTATTTGTTTTGTCCTTGTTCTGCTGTTCGCGCCATCGCAAAATCACTCGTCAAACGAACAGACGAAATCATATCGTGCATTTTATCCCCTTATTCAAATGGGAAAATGGAGGGAACAAATAACAAGATCAAGCTGATGAAACGTCGGGGATACGGATACAGAAATATCCAGCGTTTTGCATTGCGGGTTCGGCTAGAAA
>NZ_SDKL01000103.1:0-4953 GCF_004123125.1 Geobacillus sp. PK12 | reverse complement strand
ACGTGCCAACGCTTATAACATGCAATTTGCAGCGCCTCTGGATGAAAATGAGGTTAATGGTATAGCCAAGAGCATAGCTAAATGGACTAAGTCAAAATTTAGTGAGGAAACATTTGGTGACTATGTATCTCGTACTCATTCTAGTGAGATTCAATCAGTTAGAGGAAAAAAAAGCCGAGGAGGAGGTCGCCCCAAGGGACGAATATCTATTGCATCTGATGCAAGTTTAAAACCATGGGTAAATTTAAATATTAGCCGTAGTAAATATTATAGACTTGGGCTGAATAAGAGGTTTTTATAATGAAATCTTCAATTGTTACATCTGTTTTTACTCTGTCTTTAATTATCTTATCTTCTTCCATTAATGCTGAAAATCATATTTTTGATATGCCTATTAATATCCCTGGAAGTAAATATATTGATGCGGCGCACCCTACTATTTCAGAATGGGGTAGTCATTGTGATGGAGCACGAAACGATATAAAAGAAAAAGGAGCGTGGGGTTTTTGTAATGGTTATTTAGCCGCTGTTATTCAATATGATTTTTTCAAAAGACAGAAAAAATGTCCTAACTTCTCTGTCGGAGACTTTGTTCAGTTTGCTACTGAAGAATCGATAGAGTACAGGAATAAGAATGCAAAACCATCGACTTCACCTTCTACTGGTAAAGTTATTCCTAATGCTTATGTTTATGAAAATGTCTCTGCCCCGGGTCAGCGCCCTGCTTTTCTTGTGTTGGAATCGATTGTAATGGAAAAGTGTAATTTAAATTAAATTCCATATTTTTTGTTTATGAGGTTTTCATGAAGCAATCTACATTAGAACTCGATTCTTTAGGATATGACTTTTTTCGTGAATTTGCGCGCTATGAATATTGTCTGAAGGTTACCGGATTTCGTAAGGGCACAAATACTAGAGTACAGGCTGATTGGTCTAAGTATGCTGGTGAATTTGTTTCATTGATTGAAAATCCAAATGAAGATTTAAATGAGTCAATATCATACCTGATAAACAACCCACCCAAAAAACAAGTTTTAGAAGATGGTTTATTATGTTGGTCTAATGTATTACCTAGCCATAGAAATAAGTCAGAGCTTATTTTTTCTCTTATCTGTAGAATTAGAAATAATCTTTTCCATGGAGGTAAATTTAATGGTGAATGGTTTAGTCCTCAACGAAGTAAAGAACTCATTAAACATGCGCTAATTATTCTTCGGACTTGCGGGAAGAACCATCCAACGGTGCTCAACGCATATAATGGCCAGCATGATGAATAAATACAATTAACTAATATGGTGCTGATCATATCACTGATATCGCTAAAGCTAAGAACAACCCACTAGATGTTTTCTGTGAGACTAAAAACAACCTATATCAGATAACAGCCTTCTCTGGAGAAGGCTTTTTTTTTGCAGCCAGCACAGAATCTGCCATACTCTATTCAACCTTAAGCCAGTACACACAGCGTCCCCTCTACGAGGGTTCCTTCTGTGACTGGTTCAGGGGGCTCGCCGCCCCCCGAAACCCCGGGCATCCACTGCGAAACTTTCGCACTTTGGGTGCGAATATTTCTCAGCGGAGTGGGTATGGAAAAGCGCACGAGAGAGATCAAAATCCGTCTTACTGACTCAGAGCATCAGCGTCTGATAGACCGGTGTGACCGAACTCATCTGGCCGAATGGCTGCGTCAGCTCGGTCTGGGAGAACACACCTCTAGAAAGCGCCGTCTGCCTGACGTTGCGCCCGAACTGCTTCGACAGGTCAGCGGGATAGGCAACAACCTCAACCAGATCGCCCGCCGTCTTAATCAGCTTGATGGGCTCAACCCGACAGACCGCGTTTCCCTGCTGGCAGTGTTAAACAGTCTTGACCGCAATCTCAGCGAACTGCTGGAGCAGCACCGTGATCGTTAAAATTCACCCACGCGGTGCCGGTTCGGGCAGTGGTCCCGTTGATTACCTGCTGGGCAAAGATCGCCAGCGCAGTGACGCCCGAGTGCTGCGGGGAGACGCCGAACGCACCCGCGAACTGATTGATGGCTGTGACTTTTCCCGCGCCTACACCTCCGGCGTGCTGTCCTTTCAGGAGGCCGACATTGCCGAGCCTGAAAAGGCGCGTCTGATGGACGAATGGGAACAGACACTGATGACCGGTCTCGACAAAGACCAGTACGCCTGTCTGTGGGTTGAGCATCAGGACAAAGGCCGCCTCGAGCTGAACTTCGTGATCCCGAACATCGAATTACAGAGCGGGAAACGTCTGCAACCCTATTTCGACCGCGCAGACCGTCCCAGGGTTAACGCCTGGCAGACGCTGACCAACGACCGGTTAGGACTGCGCGACCCCAATGACCCCGCCTATCGCCGCCCGCTGACGCAGGCCAGCGACCTGCCGCGAGACAAACAACAGGCAGCGGAAAAGCTGACCGCCGGCCTGATGAACCTGATGGCACAGGGCTCGATACGCAGCCGGAAGGACGTGGTGACTCAGCTCGAGAGCATTGGTCTCACCGTGGCGCGGGAAACCAAAGGCAGTATCAGTATTGCCGACCCGTCCGGCGGCAGAAACATCCGGCTGAAAGGAATGATTTATGAGCGAGATTTTAAATTTGGCGAAGGGCTTCGAGGAGAAATCGAAGCAGCAAGCGCAGGATACCGAGCAGAGCGTGAAGCGCGAGTTCGGGAGGCTGGAAACGTCTATCAGCGCGGAACTGCAATCAAGCTCGCAGAGCATCAGCAACGCTATCCGCGAGCAGAACGGCAGGCTGACGGGCATGATCAGATCCACGGTCACCACCGCGCTGATCTGGATAGCGGTCTGCGCCACGCTCCTGATTGGCATTCTGAGCGGGATAATCTGGCTTCAGGGGCAGATCATCAGCTCACGCCTGAGCGATATCGACGGCTACAGCCAGCAGCTGGCGAGCCTGAAAGCGAAAAGCGGCGCGGGGGTGACGATCTACAGCGACGACAGCCAGAAGAATGGCTATCTGGTGGTGCTGCCGGTGAAAGCGCACGGCGTGGAGACCTACACCTCGACGGCGGGCAACTCGGTGGTGAAGTACACCGCGAAGTAACCCCGACAGAACGCACAGAAACGCCCCTGAACGATTTTGACCCACAGGACAGAGAAAACCATGACCGAAATGGAAAAACAGCTTCTGAGCGCCTTAGAGAGCTTACAGGCCAGCTACGAGCAACAGCATCAGGCGTGGCAGGAAAGCTACAGCAGTTTGCAGCACATGTTCGAGACTACCTCACAGGCACTGAGCCGCAGCGACAGGGCGTGTCAGCACTTGAGCAATCAGGTGAACAGCTTGCGCGGTCAGGTCGAGAGCTTGAGCGACAATGTCAGCCGGTTAATGCGCTCGTGAAACAGCACGAATACCAGCTGAAACTGGAAAAGCAGCGCACCCGCTATCACGGCCCGACGCTTTAGCTCCGCCCATGCGGGATGCCCACGTAGACGTAATATTATTACGGTGTACAATGTACATCAATAATGCAAAGGGAATGACACAGTGAGCCATGCGATAGAGTTTATCGAAACGCCGATATTTACCCGTCAGATAAAGCAAATCGCCACGGACGACGAGCTCAAAGAGCTCCAGAAAACGCTGATTGAATCACCGGACAAAGGCGATCTCATCCGACAAACCGGCGGGCTGAGAAAAATCAGAATGGCGACCGGCATACAGGGTAAAAGCGGCAGTGCGCGGGTGATTTACTTTCTGGCCACCGACGAGATTATCTATCTGGTGATGGCCTACCCGAAAAGCACCAAAGACAGCCTGACGGACGCTGAAAAATCCGACCTGAAAAAGCTGACGAAACTACTGAAAGACGAGGTGTAGCATGAGTTTTTTTGACGAACTGAAAGCGTCACTCGAAGAAGCCGTCGAGATCAAGAACGGCGTTAAAGCGCCTGCCCGCGTCACGCGCTACGAACTGGCTGACGTGAAGGCACTTCGCGCCCAGCTGAACGTGACGCAGGATGAAATGGCGAAGGTTCTTGGCACCAGCCTCGACACCATCAAGAGCTGGGAAACTGGCAGGCGTAACCCGACCGGACTGGCGGCTAAGGTGCTGGCGACCATACAGGCCAACCCTAAATTCTATCAGGAACTTGCCTCACATTAAGGCTTTATGACGGAAGGGTTCGACAGAAGCCGCCGTTCGCGTGTAACTTTAACGGCAGAAAAAACAAAGCCCCGAATTCATATCTCAACTTGGCGGAAGGGAATATGAAGTCAGGGCCAGGCATAAAACCTAAGAAGGATATTAGCACATGCAGAGTGCAAGACAACAGCCCGCCATAAGCGCTGGCGTGAGTGACTAACCCAGCCCTCGACCTGTTCAACGACCGCTTACCTAACAAGCCGTACTTTTCGGACGATCTCCATTTTGGTGTACGCATCGCGGGAAAAGAGCGCGCTATTCTGGCGAAATACATCCAGTTCAACCAGCCTCACGCCATGTTCTGGCTCGGTTATGACGTTGACCGCCTCGGTGCAGCCATTGACTGGAGCGATCGCAATGCGCCTGCACCCACGCTGACCATCACCAACCCCGAAAACGGGCATGCGCACCTGCTTTACGCGCTGAAAACCTCTATACGTACCGCACCTGACGGAAAAATGAGGCCGCTGAAGTACGCCGCCGCCGTAGAGAACGCGCTACGTAAAAAACTGGACGCTGACACGGGGTATTCTGGGTTAATTTGCAAGAACCCGAACCATGGTCACTGGAAGATTGCCGTCTGGCAGCCGGAGCTATACACGCTGGACTGGCTGGCCGATTCGCTCGACCTGAACGCGGCTAATGATAAAGAAATTATTGCCGATTATGGTTTAGGCCGTAACTGCACTCTGTTTGATAAGACACGCAAGTGGGCATATCGCGCTATCCGTCAGGGCTGGCCTGTGTATGAGCAATGGCTTAAAGCCTGCTATGA
>NZ_SDKL01000102.1:0-1715 GCF_004123125.1 Geobacillus sp. PK12 | reverse complement strand
TATCTAATGTAATTTCTTTATACTTAAGTGCTATTGTTTCTAATATACCAAGCATAGTAATAAAGTACATTGGCCTTACTACGAACATATTTTTATACTCAGGCACTCTATAAACTAATCAATCACTATTTTGATACTCTAGTTCACTAACAAGCAAGGCATAATCAAGTTGCTTCTTTTCTCTATCACTATCAAGCTTTTTGTAATGATCTTGGTTCTTTTGTTTATACACTGATGATTCTAACTCTGTTTTCATCTCACACATTACACCAAGTAGTGGAGTTTTTCTTTCTTCTTCAGCATAAACTTTAAAGATAAAGTCTCCCTTAGAACCTTTAAATTCTCCTTCTGCTTTAATAGCAGTGTTATCCTTTTCAAATACTGATGTTCTAAAAGCATAAGAAGATACATTATTAAATTCATTTATGCAGTAGTTCTCTAACTCTTCTCCAAGAACCTTAACATTTTTAGTTAGCTTTTCTCTGTTTAACTTTTTAATTTGTTCATTTAATTTATTAGCTTCAATAACTTTATTGCTTATTTCATTTTTGTGTTCTACTTCTAATAGATTAATTTTGTGTGCTAAGTCCTTAACTTTATCATTAAGCCTATTAATTTCATTATTTTTGCCTTCAATTGCTTCAGCAACTTTAACTATAGTATCTAGCTTATGGTTTTCTTCAAAATTACTAATTTGTGTCTCTAATTTTGTTATTTTATCTTTTTGAGCATTTATTGTTTCAAACAGCCTGTCTTTGATTGCACTTATTTCTTCTGTTAGCTTTCTTTTATATTCAGTAAATAATAATTTTTTTAAGGTTGCTATTTTCTCATTATAAAGATTGTCTTTAGCTTCATCAATTGCTTTATTGATAATACTTAAGTCAACTGTTTCAGCACTAGATAAATCAATAAGATCTCCCTTTTTAGCATCTTCTAATAGTTCAATTGTTTTTTTGTCTTTTACTATGAATTTGATTGTCATTAATTAATCCTTTGCATTTGTCTTATGAGTTGTATTTCTAATTAGAAAGTAATTACAATATAATTACAAACTAATTACTTTATAATTAGCTAGTAATTAGAAAAAGGAAAAAATAGGGCTACTTATTAAATTAGTCCTATTTGATTTTTTGTACTAATCTTTGAAATTATTTACTTATCATCTTTAGGCAACTCAACTAAATTCATTAATATGAATCTTTTAAAGTAAACTATGCCATATTTAATTAAGTCAGGAATGCTTACTTTTCCAAAGCCTAAATTAATAGCTTGCTCTTGTACTTTGGTTATATCATCAACTAAAGATTGTGTTAAATACAATCCTGTTGCTTTACCTTCTCTTTTAGCTTTAACTTGTTTAGTTGGTTTATTTAAAAGCTTATCTGCTTGGTTTAATAAATTATCTACTGCTTGGTCATTATCTAGTTTTTTAGATTTATCAAAGTTTTCTTGTTGCAATTTCTGAGTCTGTGATGCTACTTGTTTAAATATATTTTTGTTTTCCATTATCACTTCCAGTGTACTTTATAATTACAAACTAATTATATAGTAATTAGAAAATAATTAGAAAGTAATTAGTAGCTAATTAGAAACTAATTATAGGATCTTTCTTTCTTGTAATTCAATAATTAAATTTTCTATTGGATTGCCATCCTTGATATAGTCCTTATAGTCACGCTCTAAAGCTCATTTAGGTCTTTTTCATTTATTAA
>NZ_SDKL01000101.1:0-2227 GCF_004123125.1 Geobacillus sp. PK12 | reverse complement strand
GTATCGTCTTAAAAATTTTATACCGCTAACTTGACGGGTATGGTTCCAGGCCCCCTTCGTTAAACAGCGACACATAATGGGAAACGGTTTGGCGGCACACGTTGACCATGGAGGCCACGTCTTTGCCCAAATAGCCTTCCATGACCAGGCGGACGGCCATCACACGTTGGCGGAGATGAGCGTTTTTGATCTTCCGTTCCTGCTTGCGGAGTTTCCGGGGCGTCCATCCATGGTTGTCGGTGATGTTGAGACGTTTCATGCAGAATTCCGCTCCTTTCCCATGCTTTTCCTTAGGAGCAGTATAACCAGAGTGGGCACCGCTTATGCGAAGGTTAACTTTTCAATGAGCATGTATATAGGAGCGAGGATGAATGTCTAGGATCTTCGGGGGAGGCTCTAGTCCTAGAGTCGCAAAGGTTTGCCCTTATTTGGCGGTCAGTTCTGTCCGCTGATAAAGGTCCCCGTATTTCGAAGAAAAATGTCCGAGTGTGAGACGCTAGCATTCCTCTCTTACTTTCGGCCACGATTCGTTGGTCCGAATCTTTACGATGCGAACCAGCAAGAGAACCAGCTAACTGAGCAGCACATGCACACGAATGCGGTCTTCCAAGCGATGATACATGGGTCGCAATTCCAATGTCGATTTCAGTGTACGAAAAGCCAGCTCGATATCCACCAGCTGCTTATATCCCAGCGCGACATCCTCGGCAGACAGTGTGTCATCGGACGTGCGGATAAGATATTTGCCATCATACTTTTCGGCTAAACGTGTGCCTATGGAATTCAGGGTTTTTTCCTAGGTTGACAACCCCAAAGTCCTTGATATAACGGGATTTCTGGACTTTTTATTTGCCTAAAATGGCCCTCAAACTGTCGAACTCGGGTCCTGGTTAGTCTAGTAAAAGCAGTTTCAAATTCATATCTCCGAGCAAACAAGAAAAAAGCAGGATGTTACCCTGCTTACTAATCCAATTCCTTGTTTCAGGAGATTTTATTTCATTGAAATGTTGAGAGCTCTGATCATTATTCGTAAATATTAATAAGTTACAGTGTAGCTAACAGTTTTTATACCGAATAGATTGGCTTGATTTATATCACTTGAAGTATAACCGAAATAAATATCAAACCATTGTCGAGTTAAACCTCGGGAGCAAAATACATCCCCCATATCCTCAACTGTAAAATATTGCATAGAAGTTCCAGACGGAGTTTTTAAAACTGTGGAAGTTTTAATAACTGCTCCGAAAGGAAAAATTGTTCCTGAACTCGGACTACCGCAAGTTTTAGGATGTACTGCAGCAGTTTTATATTTTTGAGGGGTTGTACCATAATAAGTTAACGAACCTGCTGGTGCAGTATACGCTGTTACATCTTGATTTAAATAAGTGTAGGAGGCTGCACTAGCATAATCAATAAAAAGTGAAGTCAATAGGATCGCTGAAAAAAGACTCGTAACAATCTTAGTTTTAAGCTTTTTAAACATGTTAAACACACCTTTCACAAGAAAATTTGTTAATTAATCATTATTTTATCAGTAAATACTAAGATGTTATCTTGGTAACGAATTTTCCAGTCCTAGCATTGAAGATAATCTTTATAAACCTACCCTTTTTATCCCTACCAACCACTTCAACAGTCGGGTCACTGTTTAACTTTCGCAAAACAAAATGATATCCTTCGGCCCAACCTTTTCCTGGTAATAGGTTATATTCCTTTTTTGCTTTATCAACAATTTTATCGCTATCAAAATGAATCTTGTTTAAATCTACTATATTTTCATTGTTTACAGGTTCAGTCAATGCTAATTTTTCTACTACTTTTTGATTATGAATTGTATATAACATTTGATCATCTGTACCTGGTTTAGCTAGAATTACATTCCAATATCTTCTTTTCCCGTGTTCCCCTTTACTTTTACTTTCTTTTTCCTTATCGTCAACACTTAATACATAATAGATTTCTGCATCTTTACTCCACTCCTGTCTAGCTTTTTCCTTTGCAAACTTACAGGCTTCTAAAAGTGAAAATTCTTTTGAAGAGGCAGAACTGTTGGAATGGTAAGTAAACACAATTGCTAGAATAAATATTGTGAGAACACAATAAATAAGTTTCTTCATCAATTACCTCCTTTTATATATTAAGGTTTTTATAAACATAAATTCAATTAATATGGTAAAACTCCTGGTCAAGTCCAAATTATTGTGTAAATTCCCCTTTGATAGACAAC
>NZ_SDKL01000100.1:0-1292 GCF_004123125.1 Geobacillus sp. PK12 | reverse complement strand
GGGATTTCTTCCCCTTTCAGCCCGTACGGATACCCTTTTCCATCATATCGTTCGTGATGCAGCTCGACAAGCGGAATCAACTCATCAAACCGCTTCTCCGCCGCCACAATCTCGCGCCCCCACGTCACATGCTTTTTAATGATCTCCCATTCATGCTTTTCCAATTTTCCAGACTTATTTAAAATATCCCGGGGCACTTCGATTTTTCCAATGTCATGAATAATCGCTCCCAGGGCAAGCGTCTGCCGTTCATGGACCGTCAATTCGTCAAGGCGGCTGCCAAATTCAAGTGCATATTTAAACACCCGTTTGCTATGGCGGTATGTATAGACATCTTTCGAAAGAAAGAATTTCACTTGCTGCTCGAGCGCTTCCAAGTCTTGTTTAAACTTAATTTCATCCAAGCACATATTATGTTTATCATACAACTGAACGTTGTTTTTCCCTTGCGCCTTCGCGTAATAAAGCGCCTGATCGGCGCGGTGGATGAGCTCATCGCTTTCATGCATATCCTTTTCCATCTCGGCGATGCCGCACGAAAACGACAGGCAACGGTACGGAATATGCTCGACGCCGTCAAAATATGTATCGTTCACTTCTTTGCGCAACCGGTTTAAAAACGCGTACGCGTCTTCTTTCGTCGTGTTGGGCATTAAAATGGCAAACTCTTCGCCGCCATAGCGGGCGACCGTGAAGTTCGTCCCTTCCACCGCTTGTTGCAGCAGCTTCCCAAAAAAAGCCAACAAACGATCTCCTTGCAAATGCCCGTTCCGGTCATTGTATTTTTTAAAATCGTCCAAATCCAGAAATGCCAAGGTCAACGGCTGTTTCAACAGCTTGCAGTCGGAAAACTGCTCCTTGAGCGTTTCTTTGAAAAAACCGTGGTTGTATAGGCCGGTGAGATGGTCGCGATTGACTTGATTTGCTTTTTCCTGATATAAATAAAGAAGCTTCCGGAAGGCAATGGATAAAAATGTGATTAAAATGGTAAACAAGAAAACACCAAAATATTTGGCCTCTTGCAACAAAAATAACAAAACAAGCGAAAGAATTAGAGTAATGCAATAGGTCATTCCCACTTCTTTTAATAATCCGAAATTGAGAACACCATTAAATAAACGTTGTGAAGAAATAATAAAATAACAAGATAGCACCAGTATATTTACTAAAAAATAAACAAACAAAGAAATTATATAAGGAAAGATATTGGTAATATTTATCGTGCCGACCGTTCCTCCAGATAAATGAAAAACATAATGTGCACTTATAATCATCAAACAATACATAGAAAA
>NZ_SDKL01000010.1:0-13966 GCF_004123125.1 Geobacillus sp. PK12 | reverse complement strand
GATGGAAAAGGGTATCCGTACGGGCTGAAAGGGGAAGAAATCCCGAAATTGGCCCGCATTTTGTGTATTATCGACTCATTTGACGCCATGACGACCGAGCGGCCGTACCAGCCGACGAAAACGTTTGAAGAGGCGCTTGAGGAAATCGAGCGTTGCGCTGGGACGCAGTTTGATCCCGTGTATGCGGCGAAGTTTGTCGCGTTTGTGCGCGAGCATTATTTGCCGCTTGCCGAGATGGAGCAACTGAATTAAGCGACAGAAGGCACTTGCCGATGGCAAGTGTTTTTATTTTGGTTTTGAATGTTTTTGAATGGTTTTTCTTATTTATTGAATGATATTGATAGAAAATGAATGTTTTTGATTGATTTTTTCGTTGTCTTGGGATATGATAGAGTTGTAAGCGATATCCCCGATGATCGGAGGTGGGAGTGTGCTGACAGAAGAACGTCACCGCCTCATTTTGGACCTGTTGGCGCAAAAAGGGGTTGTCAAGCTGCAAGAGCTCGTTGACGCGACCGGGGCGTCAGAGTCGACGATTCGCCGTGATTTGACGCAGCTTGAGACCGAAAAGAAACTGCGCCGTGTGCACGGCGGGGCGGCGTTGTTGCAGCAAAAACGCGAAGAATTAAGTGTGTCGGAAAAGTCGCTGAAATATATAGAGGAAAAGCGGCGGATCGCCGCCTATGCGGCCAGCTTGGTGCAAAAAGGAAACTGCATCTATTTGGACGCGGGAACGACAACGCGGGAAATGATTCCGCACTTGGCTGGCAAAGAGGTCATCGTGGTCACGAACGGCGTGATGCATGTCGAGCGGCTGCTTGAGCATAACGTCACGACGTATTTGGTCGGCGGCATGATCAAGCCGAAAACGAAGGCGTTGATCGGGCGGGGCGCCATCGAGTCGCTGCGGCAGTACCGCTTTGACCAATGCTTCATCGGCGCCAATGGCGTTCATTACGATTATGGTTATACGACGCCGGATCCGGAAGAAGCGCTGGTGAAATATACGGCGATGCAGCTGGCGCAACGTGCGTATGTGCTTGCTGACCATTCGAAGTTGAATGAAAGCTCGTTTGCGAAAATTGCGGATTTGCATGAAGCGGTGTTGATCACCGATGAATTGGATGAAGAGTGGAAAGATTTGTATCGAACTAAAACAACGGTAGAGGTTGTGGCTCCATGATTTACACATGTACGTTGAATCCATCTGTGGATTATATCGTTCACCTCGATGAGCTTCATGTTGGCGAACTGAATCGTTCGCTGAAAACGTTCACATTTCCAGGCGGGAAAGGGATCAACGTATCGCGCGTGTTGAAGCGTTTCGGTGTTGACAGCACGGCGCTTGGATTCGTCGGCGGGTTCACCGGCGGGTTCATTGAAAGCGAGCTTCGGAAAGAAGGCATTGCTTGCGATTTTGTTCATGTCCCAGGGCAAACGCGCATTAACGTCAAACTGAAAGCGGGGCGGGAGACGGAAATTAACGGTGAAGGCCCGATGATTGCCGATGACGATGCCGCGCAATTGATCGCGAAAGTCGGAGCGCTTTCGGCCGGTGATGTGCTTGTTCTCGCTGGAAGCGCGCCGACGTCGCTGTCGGCGGACATGTACGAGCGATTGGCGGCTCGAGCGGTGAAACGGCGTGTTCGTCTTGTTGTCGATACGAGCGGTCCGGCGCTCGAGGCGCTGCTCGCCTGCCGGCCGTTTCTTGCCAAGCCGAACCACCATGAGCTGGCCGAACTGTTTGGCGCCGCTGTGCTGACGAAAAAAGAAATCATCCTCTATGGCCGCCGGTTGGTTGAAAGAGGAGTGGAACATCTCATTGTGTCAATGGGCGGCGCGGGGGCGTTTTACTTCGGCCGGGAAGCAACGCTGTTTGCCGAAGCGCCAAAAGGAACGGTGAAAAATTCGGTCGGGGCGGGCGATTCGATGGTCGCTGGATTTTTGGCCGCCTGGGCGAGCGGAACATCCATTGAGGAAGCGTTTGCTTACAGTGTCGCCGCTGGAAGCGCGACCGCGTTTTCGGAAGATTTGTGTACGAAAGAGGAAGTGGAAGCGCTCGTCGACCGCGTCCATATCGTGCATTTATAAATTGAAAATAAAGGGGGATTGGGCCAATGAAGATTACAGATTTGTTGACAAAAGAAACGATGATTCTCGCGCTTCAAGCGAAGACAAAGGGCGAAGTCATTGATGAACTGGCTGAAAAGCTTGCCGAAGCGGGAGCGGTCAGCGATGTGGAAGCGTTTAAGCAAGCCATTTGGGCGCGGGAAAAACAAAGCACGACCGGCGTTGGCGACGGCATCGCCATTCCGCACGCCAAAACGGCGGCGGTCAAGCGCCCGGCGGTGGCGTTCGGCCGTTCAGTGGAAGGCATTGATTATGAGTCGCTCGATGGCAAGCCAAGCCATTTGTTTTTCATGATCGCCGCGCCAGAAGGCGGGGAGCAGACGCACCTTGAGGCGCTCGCCCGCTTGTCGTCGATGTTGATGGATGCATCGTTCCGTGCTCAGCTTGAAACCGCTTCAAGCGAGGAGGAGATTATCCGTTTGGTTGCCGCGAAAGAAAGCGAGCAAGAAGCTCCACAGCAAGCGGTGCGGGCAGGGAACGGGCGGAAAGTGTTGGCAGTAACCGCTTGTCCGACCGGAATCGCTCATACGTATATGGCCGCTGATGCACTGAAGGCGAAAGCAGCCGAAATGGGGGTATCCATCAAAGTCGAGACCAACGGCTCAGATGGAGTGAAAAACGCTCTCACCGCACAGGAGATTGAAGAAGCCGCGGCGATCATTGTCGCAGCCGATAAACAAGTCGACATGGACCGTTTTGACGGGAAACCTGTCATCCAAGTGCCGGTCGCTCGTGCGATCCGCGAGCCGGAGAAGCTCATCGAGCAGGCGCTCCGCCAAGACGCGCCGATTTATCGGGCAGGCGGTGCGGCGCGGGGCAGCGTGGGGGCGGCGAAACCGCGCACCGGTTTTTACAAGCATTTGATGAACGGCGTATCAAATATGCTTCCGTTTGTCGTCGGCGGCGGGATTTTGATTGCCATTTCCTTCACGTTCGGCATTAAAGCGTTTGACCCGAACGATCCGTCGTATCATCCGTTTGCCAAACTGTTAATGGACATCGGCGGCGGCAATGCGTTCGCGTTGATGGTTCCTGTGCTGGCCGCATTCATCGCCATGAGCATTGCCGACCGGCCGGGGTTTGCGCCGGGGATGGTCGGCGGTTTTCTGGCGGCGAACGGCGGGGCGGGTTTCTTGGGCGGATTGATCGCTGGCTTTCTGGCCGGGTATTTGGTCGTCGGGCTGCGCAAACTGTTCAGCCGCTTGCCGCAGTCGCTTGAGGGGATTAAACCGGTGCTGCTCTATCCGGTATTCGGCATTTTCCTCACCGGCGTCATTATGATGTATGTGGTCATCGATCCTGTCAAGGCGTTGAATGAAGGACTGAAACATTGGCTTTCCGGCATGGGAACAGCCAACTTAGTGCTGCTTGGTGCGGTGTTGGGAGGTATGATGGCGGTCGATATGGGCGGACCGATCAACAAAGCGGCGTATACGTTTGGGCTGGCGATGATTGAAGCTGGCAACTTTGCGCCGCATGCGGCGATTATGGCTGGCGGGATGGTGCCACCGCTCGGATTGGCGCTGGCGACAACGTTCTTTAAAAAGAAATTCACGAAAGCCGAGCGGGAAGCCGGAAAAACGTGCTATATCATGGGCGCTTCGTTCATTACCGAAGGGGCGATTCCGTTTGCCGCGGCTGACCCGGTGCGGGTCATTCCATCGATTATCGTCGGATCGGCTGTTGCGGGAGCGTTGACGATGTGGTTCCATATCGGGCTGCCGGCGCCGCACGGAGGGATTTTCGTCATCCCGATCGTCAAAGGCAGTGCATGGCTTTATATCTTGGCTATTTTGATTGGTTCCATCGTAACCGCATTGATGGTCGGGTTGTGGAAAAAAGAAGTGGAAGAATAATAGAAGAAGAGGCGTTTCGCCAAAGGCGGAGCGCCTTTTTTGTTATGGAGTTTGCTATTTTTCTTACCAAATTTTCATGACAATGGTCATTTATCATGATAAAATGAACGGTTGTAAATGAGAGGAGAACCCATGATGAACACGTTTTTGCAGCTGAATACGATTTTTATCAGCATATTGATTGAATCGTTGCCGTTCGTCGTGCTCGGGGTGTTTGTTTCCGGAGTCATTCAAATGTTTGTCAGTGAAGAGACCGTACAACGGTGGGTGCCGAAAAACCGCCTTTTGGCCATTGTTTATGCCACATTGCTTGGAGTGTTTTTCCCTTCATGCGAATGCAGCATCGTGCCGATCACCCGCCGTCTCGTCGCCAAGGGGGTGCCGCTTTACGCGGCCGTGCCGTTTATGTTAACGGCGCCCGTCATCAATCCGGTTGTGCTGTTTTCGACATATATCGCCTTCGGAAGCAGTTGGACGATGGTATTGTGCCGGGCGCTGTTCGCTTGCGCCGTCGCCGTCGCTGTCGGTGCCGTGATAGCGATTCGGCATGAAGGCAGCGAGTTGCGCCATGAACGGCGCGAGATGCCGATGATGCCCCGTACTTGGAAAGAGAAAATCGTCGGCACCCTGCGCCATACGATCGATGAATTTTTTGCGACCGGGAAGTATTTGATCATTGGGGCGTTCATTGCTTCGGTGATGCAAACGTATGTGAAAACGTCGGCGCTTGTGTCGATCGGCAATGGGAAAGTGGCGGCCTCTTTGGTCATGATGGCGCTCGCCTTCGTGCTGTCGCTCTGTTCCGAGGCGGACGCCTTTATCGCCTCGTCGTTTCAAAGCACATTTCCGTTTCACGCGCTGGCAGCGTTTCTCGTTTACGGGCCGATGCTCGATGTGAAAAATACGCTCATGTTGTTTCAGTCATTCCGCGCCCGGTTTGTGTGGAAACTGATTTCCTATATCACGTTGTTTGTGTTTGCCGGATCGCTATTGATCTAGCAAGGAGGTGGCGGCATGATTCGCATGTATATTTTGCTTGGGTTTGCGTTTTTGTTTTTTCATTTATATATTACTGGAGAGTTGAGCAAATACATTAATATGCGGTATTCGTATATTTCGTTTAGTGCGATGTTTGTGTTTGCTTTTTTAACGATCGTGCAATTTGTGCTGGCAAGCCGCAACGAGGAACCGCACGATCATGGGGAAGAATGCTGCGGCCATCATCATCATGAGCCGTCCGCGCGCTGGAAGCGGGCGGTGAATTACCTTATTTTTGTTTTTCCGCTTGTTTCCGCCTTCTTGTTTCCCGTTGCGACGCTGGATTCTGAAGTCGTAAAGGCGAAAGGGATTCATGTTCCTGGGATGGCGGCTGACAGCAGCGATCCGTTTGCCCAGCGGCAGTTTTTGCGTCCGGATACGAGCATGTATTATGGGCGGGATGATTATCAAAATGCCATGGAAAAAGAGCTGAAAAAATACAGCCGTCTCCCTCGCTTGGAGTTGAATGATCAAAATTATTTAAATGCCATGGAAACGATTTATCAGTTTCCTGGCGAATTTGCCGCCCGCGACATTGAATTCACCGGGTTTGTCTACCGTGAAGAAACGGCGCGCGCCAATGAGGCGTTTCTCCTTCGCTTTGGAATCATTCATTGTGTTGCGGATTCAGGGGTGTACGGGCTGCTCCTTCAGTTTCCAAAGACGGCGCCGCTTCAAAATGATGAATGGATTCATGTGAAAGGTACGCTATCCACCATGTATTACCAGCCGTTTCATATGACGCTTCCGTATGTAAAAGTGACGTCATGGGAGAGGGTGGCCAAACCGAAGGAGCCGTACGTATACCGCCAATTCAATGAATAAGAGCGAGCCGCGGACTGGCTCGCTCTTTTGGATAAAGTTGCGCTCATTCCTTTTGCCGCGCTTGTTTCACCATGGTGATTGCGCTTGTTTGGCTGAACGAATTGTCGAATGGGGAAAGGGCCGTCAACGCTTGGGCGGCATCGATCACCTCGCCGAGTTTCAAGCAAAGCAAGCGCTCCTCTTCCAATCCGCGCCGCCGCCATTCAGCCCATAGGCGGTCAAGCGCTTCTTTCGGCGTATCGTCCGCGAGGCGGAACGCCCCGTAATGCATCGGCACAAACAGCCGGGAGCGGCAGTCCAAAAACGCCTGCACCGCTTCTTCGGGTGTGGTGTGCTGCGGCCCCATGAACCATTCCGGTTCGTACGCGCCGATCGGCAAGAGCGCATAGTCGATGGAAAAGCGTTCGCCGATGTCGCGAAAGCCGCGGAAGTAGCCGCTGTCGCCGGCGAAGTAGATGGTGGGCGCGCCGTTTGATGTGATCACCCATCCGCCCCAATGCGACGTGTTCGTGTCCCACAGCGTCCGCCGCGTCCAATGCTGGGATGGAACAAACGTCAGCGACACATCACGGAAGACGACCGTTTCCCACCATGACAGTTCGGTGACATGGCGGTAGCCGCGGCGGCGGAACAAGCGGCCGAGGCCGACCGGCACGAACACGTGCGGATCGCCTTTTAAGCGGCGGAGGCTGCCGAAATGCAAATGGTCGTAGTGGCCGTGGGAGATGAGCACAACGTCCACGGGCGGCATCTTGTCAAGCGGAACGCCGGGAGCCGTCAAGCGTTTGGCCGCGCCCATCCAATTCGCCCAGACGGGATCGGTGACGATGGTGATGCCATTGAGTTGAACGACAAAGGTCGAATGGCCGACCCAACAGAGCTGCGGCCTGCCATTCGGCTCCTGAAGCCTCTCGTATTGAGGCGGTGAAACATGCGGCACGACGTAGGACAAATCTTTTTGTTTTTGTTTCCGCTCCCGCTGCCAGCGGCGGAAATCGGCCCATGTTTTGTGCGTCGAGACGCCGTCTAAGTTTTCATAGCGCTTGGCCAACGATTTCTCACTCCATTTTTTGTGTTATATTATTTAGAGTAGCAAACCTTTTTTGCGAAGTACAAAATGTTTGCCCAGGTGGTGGAATGTATGCTTCGTTCGTTTACAATCCGCACGGCAAAGCGGGATGAAATGATCGACATTACTTCATTCGTCGAGGAGACGGTGCGCCAGGCTAACGTGACGGAAGGGATCGCTGTCGTTTATTGTCCGCATACAACGGCTGGCATCACCATTAACGAAAACGCGGATCCAGATGTCAAGCGCGACATGATGCGCCGCTTTGATGAAACATATCCGTGGGAGCATCCGCTTGACCGCCATATGGAGGGAAACACAGCCGCCCATATGAAAGCGAGCACGGTTGGTGCGTCGCAGCACGTCATCATTCATGAAGGCCGCCTGCTCCTTGGGCGGTGGCAAGGCGTCTATTTTTGCGAGTACGATGGGCCGCGCCACCGGACGTTTTACGTGAAAGTCATTGGAGGATGAAACCATAATTATATTATGTGAATATTAAACATAAGGAAAGACGATGGCTGAATCATACCGTCAGCAAATGGGGAAAAGCATAGAAAAGACCCGGGCGAATCGTTTGCCCGGGTTTTTCTATTGGCAAAAAGCCGGCTGGCGCCGTTGCCCTTACGCCGGCGTCGTCAAAATGAGCGGTCCGTTTTTCGTAATGGCGATCGTATGTTCATATTGCGCTGAATACGAGCCGTCGATCGTTCGCGCCGTCCAGCCGTTCGGATCCATTTTGCTTTGCCATGCCCCCATGTTGACCATCGGTTCGATCGTGATGACCATCCCTTCCTTTAAACGCATCCCTTTTCCTTTTTCACCGAAGTGGGGGACATACGGTTCTTCGTGGATCGTCGGGCCGATGCCGTGTCCGGTGAAATCGCGGACGACGGAAAAGCCGTGCGCTTCGACGTACGTTTGAATGGCGTGGCCGATGTCGCCGATCCGATTGCCGAGAACGGCTTGCTCGATTCCTTTATAGAGCGACTGCTCGGTGACGTTAAGCAGTTTTTGCACGTCTTCACCGACGTCGCCGATGGCGTACGTCCAGGCGGAATCGGCGAGCGCTCCGCGCAAATTGACGACAAAGTCGATCGTGACGATATCGCCTTCTTTCAGCGGCTCGTTGCGCGGAAACCCGTGGCAAATTTCATCGTTAATGGAAGCGCATGTCGCATACGGATAGCCGCGGTATCCTTTTTGTTCCGGTTTGGCGCCGTATTTAGCCAAAAACGTTTCAACGAACCGGTCGATTTCCATCGTTGTGACGCCCGGTCCGATGCGTTTGGCGATCTCTTGATGACAGGCGGCCAAGAGTTTCCCCGCCTCGCGCATCAATTGAATTTCCCGTTCCGTTTTGACGTGAATCATGCAACTGTCTCCTTTTCCCTCGATGTGTTTCGCTTCGATAAGTATTGTAGCAAAAAGAACGGTGATGTGAAACCGCGGCAATCCATTCTGAACTGCGGATCGATTCCAAGATTTCACCTCAAAATAGGATGCGAAAGAGGCGAAGATGCTCAGGAAAAAGAAAGGCCCTTTGATGGGGCATACAGAATTTCGAGTGATTGATCCTTGCCTGCAAAAAGCTTTTCCAGCTCGCCTCTGCTATGTCAAAAGGCGGCAAACAGCTGTTTTTCTTTATCAGAAATCGTTGAGGAAGAAGGAGACGGTGCGAGCGGCAAATAAATCGACACCGTCGTTCCTTTATGTATTTCGCTTTCGATGCGAATCGTTCCGTTCATCGATTCAATGATGCGGTAGACGACCATCATCCCGAGCCCCGTGCCTTTGACGCCTTTCGTCGTAAAATACGGTTCGCCAAGCCGTTCGAGCTGTTCTTTCGTCATGCCAACGCCGGTATCGGCGATGCGGATGAGCACGCGTCCGTTGTCAATGGAGACGTATACTTGCAACGTCCCGCCGTTAGGCATCGCTTCGATGGCGTTTTTCATTACGTTGAGCAAACATTGACGGAATTTTTCGCGCTCACCGATGACGGAAAATGGCGCAAGCGTCGCTTGAATATCGACGCAGCTCATATTGGCGAGCGGGCGGAGGATGTCAATGACTCGCTCGATTTCGAGCTTCACGTTCAGCTTTTCCGGCGTCTCGGGCGCCGGCTTGGCAAACGTCAAGTAATCGGTGATGATCGCTTCAGCTCGGTCAAGCTCCTCAATGGCGATGCGCGCATACTGGCGGCGTTTGTCGGCAGCGAGCGGCTGCTCTTCGATCAGTTGGATAAACCCACGCGCCGCGGTGAGTGGATTGCGAATTTCATGGGAGATGGAAGCAGCTAAATGGGTGACGGCTTCCATTTTCTCGGCCCGAATCACTCGTTTGCGCAGCGCGATGTTATGGTGCACCATTTCCTGAAACGAACAAACGATGAGCATGCTGATGGGCTGTACAAACAAAAAGATAAGCGCAACGGAAGGCGGAGGAGAAACCGCAGCAGCCATCCACTCCGCTATGGCGACGGTCAACAGGCCAGAGCCGAAGCTGAGCGATACAGCGAACAGCGTGCGCTGTTTGGTTGGCAGCTCGACAAACCGTTTTGTCAATAAACTGCTTGTTGCAGCGATGGCGATGGAAACGACGACGGTGACGAAGACGCCAGCTCCGCCGAACAGCGAGCGGTAGGCGATCGATGTCAACGCTAAAACCGTCGCCGCCCCCGCTCCGCCGTACAAACCGCCAAGCCATAGAGGAATTTGCCGCAAGTCGAAGATGAAATCATTCTCTGTTCCGACCGGGAGGGTGATGCATAACATGATCACGACGGCGTAACAAATGGTCGGCAAATAAAGGCGGAATCGTTTTGGCCTCTTCTCCTGCTCCGTACAGAGGGGAACGAGGAACACCGGCAGAAGGATGAAAAACAAGTTGAGCAAAAAGTCTTTAAAAATATTCAGCATCGCGGCACCTTCTTTCCCATCGTCAAGCTGCATAACCAGAATTTCTACAAAAACTGCGAATATATTACATTGTAACCGGAAACCGACCCGCATGTTAAGGTCGAATTCATAGCCTTTTTTTGATATAAATCTTGTTTTTTCGACAAGAGCAGGAAAAAAGAACTATTTTTTGTTTATTTAGTAAAGTAGCGGTTTATTATTATCAAACTATTTTGTAATATTTTAATTGTATATATATTCTATCATAGTGAAGGAGGGGTTTTTCTGTCTAAGCGTTCGATCACTTCACTCGTTGCCGCGCTGTCGCTCGGCATCGGGCTGTGGGCATCTCCGGCGGAAGCGCCGAAAGCGGCTAACGCCCCCGGCATTCCGGCTGTGAAGCAAGGGGGACCGGTCGATTTTGCGATTGCCAATGAGGAAAAGCTGGCGGAAATGTTGAAACGGAGCGGAAAGCTTCGCGCTGATGCGACTCCTGCTGAGGTGGAACAAGCAGTGCGCGACTATTTGCGGCAAAAGGCGATTCATATGCCGCGAGGAAAAGGAGAATTATACGATAAAGAGGCAAAGCGCGCCGAGGCGATGCAGGACGGACAGCAGACAAATGGCGTGCTGAACGGGAAAGGGAAAAAGCTCGGACAATCGAAAACGGCTTCCGTGCCATCCGTCAAGCCGGAGCCATGGAACGGCGGCAAGCGGGTCGACCGTGTACTCGTTTTGCTCATCGAATATCCGGACTTTCCGCATAACAACATTCAGCCAACTGAAACGGATATGTATTATAAAGATTATACACGCGAACATTATGAAGATATGATTTTCGGCGGCGATGACGGCTATTACGATGGGCCGAATGGCGAGAAGCTTATCTCAGTAAAAAAATATTATGAAGAGCAATCAGGCGGCAGCTATTCCATTGAAGGAAAAGTGGCAGGCTGGTATCAGGCGAAGTATCCGGCTAAATACTATGGCGGAAATGTACCGGCGCCGGATGGCAATGACGCCAATCCACGGGCGCTTGTGCGCGAAGCGCTGGCGGCAGCCGCCCAGGACCCGACCATTGATTTGCGTGAGTTTGACCAAGAGGATCGGTATGATTTGGATGGCGACGGCAATTATCGCGAACCGGACGGTTTGATTGACCATTTAATGATCATTCACTCCAGCGTCGGAGAAGAATCGGGCGGCGGTTCGCTCGGCGGCGATGCCATTTGGTCGCACCGCTGGAATTTAGGATCGGTGTACCGCATTCCGAATACGACGACGGATGTGCCGTATTGGCGCGGTCAACTGGCGGCTTACGATTATACGATTGAACCGGCTGACGGGGCGGCGGGGGTGTTTGCTCACGAATACGGCCACGATTTAGGGTTGCCGGATGAATACGATACGATTTACTCCGGTTTAGGCGAGCCAGTTGCCTATTGGTCGATTATGTCAAGCGGAAGTTGGGCGGGACGCATTCCGGGCACCGAGCCGACCGGCTTCAGCGCCTGGGCGAAACAGTTTTTGCAGTCGACAATGCCCGGCAGCAACTGGCTGAGCGGAACGACCGTTGAGTGGAACGAAGTGACGCAAAACGGTGTTGAAGTCGTGCTCGATGAAGCGAGCACGAAAGGGACGAACAACGATGCCGTGCGCATCAATTTGCCGAAAAAAGAGACGGTCGTCACTATTCCGCCAAGCGGTGCGTATGCATATTTCTCCGGCAGTGGAAACAACTTAGATCATACGATGTCAACGACGATCGATTTGACGGGAGCGTCCAAGGCGACGCTGGCTTTTGATACATGGTATGCGATTGAGAAAGACTGGGATTATGGGGCGGTAGAAGTAAAACCGCATGGCAGCAACGAATGGACAACAATTCAAGGAAACATTACGACGACCAACAATCCGTACGGGCAAAACCCGGGCAACGGCATTACCGGTACGTCAAACGGCTGGGTGAAGGCGGAATTTGACTTGTCGGCCTATGCAGGACAAACGATTGACCTTCGCTTCCATTACATCACTGATGTAGCGGTGTCGGAAGCTGGGTGGTATGTTGACAACATTCAAGTGACGGCAGATGGCGCAGCTGTGCTTGCCGACGGCGCCGAAGGGGACAGCTCCTTTGTGATGACCGGCTTTGAAAAGAGTAATGGTAAGCGATACTCGGATCATTACTATTTGCTTGAATGGCGCAACCACCGCGGCGTCGATGAAGGGCTCGCCCATATTTTGCGCGGCGGCCGGCTCCTTTCGTACGATCCAGGTCTTGTCGTCTGGTATGTAGATGAAGGCTATGACAACAACTGGACGGGCGTCCATCCGGGCGAAGGGTTTCTTGGCGTTGTGGATGCCGACCAGCATACATTGAAATGGTCGGGCAACACGACAGCGTCGACTCGCTATCAAGTGCACGATGCGGCGTTCAGCCTGCAAAAAGGAGCCTCATTCCGCGTGGCGATCAATGGCTCACAGCTGATCGACAACGATACATCGCCGACGCCGGTGTTTGACGACAGCCGGTCGTATGACAATAAAGGGGCCGTTGACGCCGGCCGGAACGTGCCCAACTATGGCCTAAAAATCCGCGTCATCGGTGAAAGCGCTGACCGCACGGCAGCGCGCGTGTTGATCTACCGCTGACAACCTCCAAAGGCGCACGGAACATTTCCGTGCGCCGAGCATTTGTCGACACGGTTTGTCATCCCTTCGTCGAATTTGTTGATTTTTCTTTCCCCCTTTTTTCCGCTTTTTCCGTTTATAATCATAAGTAGGATTGGATGAGAAGGGGGAACAAACAGAATGGAATGGTATGAACAGCTGTCGGCGTGGATTGCCGAGAAGCAGCCGGTGCGTGTAAAAACCTATCAAGGGGAAGTGGTCGTGCTGCCGGTTAAGCTGTATCAGGACACCCGCAAATTGTTCGTTTACAACCGTCAAATGCGGCTGATGAATATTCCGTTGGACCGGATCATTTCCGTCGAGCCGACGCGCATCATCGGTTCCTTTGACCGTCGGGGAGAAGAGGTCATGGTACATACTCGTTGAACGGAGGGCACGCGTCTTTGGGCGCGTGTTTTTTGATGGTGGTCGGCTGTTTCTGCCTGCGGTCTGTTCTGTTGCGCTGGGCGCTATACCCAATGAAGGCGGCATTCGCGTTGCGATGTGCCAGGGAGCGGAATGGTTTTTGTTGCATAGGCAAAGACCATCTTTTAGAATGGAAAGGACGAACGACTGACCATAAGGGGGAAGGGACATGCATGGCAAACGGATTGCCTTGTGCGCGTCACGCAAACTGGACGAAATGACAACGCTTATTGAAAAGCAAGGAGGAACGGCCATCATTCGTCCGGCGCAAGGGACCGTCTTTTCAAAGGGAAGCGAACTGGGAGAGGAAATGCGAACCGTCATCGCCATGCGGCCGGACTGGATCGTATTTACGACGGGAATCGGCTTTGAGGCGCTGTTGGAAGCGGCCGACCGGGAGGGAATGGCTGCCCAATGGCATCGAACGATCAAGGAAGCGAACGTGGCTGCCCGCGGCTATAAAACGGTGGCAGCGTTGAAACAAATCGGCGTCACTCCGGTGGCAGTAAGCGAGGACGGGACGACGAAAGGGTTGATTGCTGCTCTTTATGGGCACGACTTTGCGGAAAAAAACGTTGTTGTACAGCTGTATGGCGACACTGCGCCAAGGCTTCGGCAATTTTTCCTTGAGCGTGGCGCGTCCTATACGGAACTACTTCCATACCGGCATGTCGCTCCGGATGAGAAGACGCTTGAGACGCTATACAATGAAGTTGTCGGTTGTGAGGTCGATGCCGTCTGTTTTACATCGGCGATGCAAGTCCGCTTTTTCTTTTCGTTCGCCCGCGAGAAAAAAGAGATCGCACCGCTGCTTGACGCGTTTCGCACCGATGTCGTGGCCTGCGCCGTTGGCAAAGTGACAAAAGAAGCATTGGAAGAAGAGGGAGTCGATCGCGTCATCGCCCCGGAACATGAGCGGATGGGAGCGATGATCGTGACGCTCGCTCGGTATTTTGATGCCCAAGCCCTTTAGGGGGCTTTTTTGTTTTATATAAATTGTTTATCCTATTACTCACATTTCGCACCCTCCCAACGAAAATCGGGAGGATTTT
>NZ_SDKL01000001.1:0-73960 GCF_004123125.1 Geobacillus sp. PK12 | reverse complement strand
CTCTACCAATTGAGCTAAGTCGGCATGATAGAAGTAGACCGTGACTCCTTGGCTTCTGTTGTGTCCCTTCCTCTACCAGCCAATTCGAAGACGCTGGATGCGTCGGGACAACTCGAAGCAAATTCGACGATGCAGATGCTCGTCTCTACCAATTGAGCTAAGTCGGCATAATAGAAACGTCAGTACAAATGACAGCTTTATGGCGGAGGAGGAGGGATTCGAACCCCCGCGGGCTGTGACACCCCTATCGGTTTTCGAAACCGACCCCTTCAGCCAGACTTGGGTACTCCTCCATAACTGTTTGGAGCGATGCGGTCGAGAGGACTTGAACCTCCACGGGGTTGCCCCCACTAGGCCCTCAACCTAGCGCGTCTGCCATTCCGCCACGACCGCGTAGAAGTGGAGCGTAGGGGATTTGAACCCCTGACCTCTTCGCTGCCAGCGAAGCGTTCTCCCCCTGAACTAACGCCCCATCATGGTGGAGTATACTGGGATCGAACCAGTGACCCCCACGCTGTCAACGTGGTGCTCTCCCGCTGAGCTAATACTCCACGTTGTTTGCCTAGCAGCGACCTACTCTTGCAGGGGCGCTGGCCCCAACTACCATCGGCGCTGGAGGGCTTAACTTCCGTGTTCGGGATGGGAACGGGTGTTTCCCCTCCGCTATCACCACTAGGCAATGGCGACGATATTTATTATAAAACAATAAAACAGTTTGTCAAGGATTTTTTATTGTCGTTCCTTCAGAATCGGAACGACAATGTAAAATTTACTATAAAAAAACGAAAGAGTCAACCCTCTTTTTCATTTTTTTCGATCTTCACTGTCCCTTTCTCGAAAATTCTTGTCATCCCCTTCTTTATACGCGTATAATAAAGGAAGAAGGAACGTATAATAAAGCAGGGCATTGGCGGCCACCAATGCCCTGTCCATACACAGCCGCTGCAAGAAGTGCAGTGGCCCAAGCCTCGGGCATCGTAACCTACCCTCGCCTCGGCCTAGCAGGGTGGGTTACTTTTTGTCTTTGGATACGGCGATCACCGCGACGATGAGTGACGCAAACGCAATCATGAGCGTCAGCGCGTCGGCAATCGACATCATCAGCACCACCCCCTTTCGTTCAGGGAGTGGCCACTGCCCACCCTGCATATGGCTGTGCATGTTTCATTATACCATCAAATCAAACAAATGCGAATATACATTCGCATCCTCGTTGAAAATTAGGAATGTTTCCCTACCCGAGGGGGACAAACGCCACTTTTCCTGTTGCTTCGTATCGCCGCTTCCACAGTCCTTCTCCCCTGCTTCCTATAACCGCTGAAACTCCGACGTTTTCATCAAGCGCTCGAAAAAATGATTTGTATAAAATCAGCGTTTTTCCGAATAATGACCATAGACGAATCTCGCTGTTCCAAGGAGGAAAGGCATCGAAAGATTTTTTGGGCACGCAAGGCGATATTTGGGACACCCAATGGGATATGGTATGCACATTGATTGGGACACTGATTGCCCTATGGCTGCTCTCAAGGTGGCACGACCGGCAGCTTGCGCAGTTGAATGAGCGCTAAATCAAGAAAACAGCGGTTCCCCCTTTCAAAAGGGAGCCGCTGTTTCTATTTCACCTTGTACAAGTAAATCGTCCACGCCGACTCATCGGACGTAAATCTTTTCTCAAGCGTGAGGCCGTTTTCCGCCGCGTTATCGATCGGAACGGCCGAGAAAACGTAGCGGCCGCCCATTTTTTTCAACTGTTCTGTATTCAGCAGCAAGTTCTTCAGCCGCTTTTTCGAGTGTTTCGTGAACATGTACCGTTTCCCAAGTTCCGCTGTAAAAATATAGCATCGCCCGCCCCATTCGTCAAAATATGTGCGGATCGTTTTGCTTTTTTCCAGTTCACGTTCAATGATTTTGCGGAACTCGTATTTATATGACAGCGGATAAAAGTTGTTGTACGTATCGAGCGTATAAAACCCGTTGTATTGCGCGATGGCGGGGTGAATGCCGATGCTGACGACGCGGTAGTCGGACACCGGGAGCCCGATGTATTGCTTGATTTCTTGGAACTGTTTTTCCGCGTAAAATTGTTTTACCGTCGGCTCGTAGCGGAAGACGATTTCTTCGTTAATCAAAAACACCAAGATCACTTGGGCCGCTAGCAGCCGCTTCGCCCACTTTTCTCCTTTTTCGCTGTATTGCCATACGATTTTCAGCGCCAGCGCAAACTGCACATAAATGATCATCGGGCGCAAAAAATGAAAGCGGGCAAAGTTAAACGTGTCTAAAAAATGAAGCCGCTCGGTAAGCGGCAGCCACCCTTTATAAAACCAAAAGGCGTACCATGCCGACAGCGCGAAATTCAGTCCGAATAGGAAAAGAAATAACCGTTCTTGCTTCCACCGTTTTTTCACGAAAACGAGATACAACGCCACCAACCAGCTTGGCAAAATAAAAAACGTATGCTCGGTCATGACATGATGGTGCCCGAGGAGAAAGTTTTTCCACGTCAAGCGGACGCAATGCCAAAACGACAAACGGGCATGGAAGTACTCATCCCGGCTCGTCGGCTCGTCTTCCCATAAAAACGAGTAGACAAGCCTGTACTCGACAAGCAAATAAAGCAGCGTCATGTAAGCGATGGAAGTCAAAAAGCGGATGTTCCACCCTTTCCCGCGCAGCACATCAACAAGCCAAAAAACGCCCATGGCGGCAAGAAAAAAGAAAAATCCGAGCACAAAGCTGGAATAAAACGGGAGAAGCGTAAGCGCGGCGTAATGTCTCCACTTCCCCTCACCTTTTCGGATGCTCAAAAATGCCCAAAGCGCAAGCGGCATGCCCAGCGTGCTTAACATCCCCGACGGCCAAAACAGCGTCAGGGCAAATGCGAGCGCCACGCCGATGCGGACGGCCATCCAACGCGGCTCGGGCAGGAAATGTGTTTTTAACAACCAATACATACCGACAAATGCCACCACCCTTGTGATCGTTTGGCTGAGCGCATAAGCAGTCATCGTGGGAAATAACGCGTGCAGCCAGACGATGCCGGTCAACTCCGAACCGAGGGCGTTTCTTGACAACTGGCCGTTGGCGATTTGCGGAATCTTCGCGTCAAGCGGCCCGGTGATTTTTCCGCTTTCGGAGAGCACCTTATACCAAGCGATATTGGAATCCAAATTATCGTGGACGCGAATATGGGCGTTCTCACCAAGGAGAAAGAGCGGGGACACGTAAAGGGCGATGACGCCAAGCGCCAAAAGGAAAAACCATCGTTCTCGTTGTTCGGCCATCGGCATCACGCTCCCGCCATAGCTGTTCTTGGCCATGAAATCCCTATTGAATACGATGTGCAATAAGAAGAAAATTATTCCTAAGGACGGTCGAAGAGGGTGGTGATTTATGAAAAGGGGGGCTGCGCGTTCTTCTCAGTCTCCTCTTCATTCGCATTTTTTTGCCCCTTCTATTTTCTCTATGCACACCTATCTTAAAATATTAAGGGCAACTTATGGTAGATAGCTCCCCCACTACAATACACAATAGAAAACAGCGGCCTCCCTCTCTTACGGAGCCGCTGTTTAACCTTACTGCGATATTCGTGTTTTTTCCCCCAATCCCGGCATGTGTTTATTCTTCTCTTCCCTCCAGCTGAAAATCGCCGCGAGGATCGCTTCAGAGTTGTGCCACACACTGAAGATCGCACTTGGAACAGCCGCCAAGGGTGAAAAATTCGCTGTGGCAATCGCCACGCCCAATCCGGAGTTTTGCATTCCCACCTCCATGGCGACCGCTTTTTGTTTAGCCAAATCCATGCCGAGCAGAAGGGACAGGCTGAAGTCAAAGGCAACTGGACGAATCCCCCTTAACAAATGTGCCCGCCAACCGCTTGGATATCTTCTTCACGTTCGACCGCCACGTCAATGGCAAGGCGCAGCCCTTCCACGATCGTCTCTAATGCCATGCTGGGCTGCCCGGGATGCCGGGCGGCTTGTTCCGGCAAATACGGAATATGGATAAATCCGCCGCGAATGGGCTTCTTCGATTGGGTGATGTAATGCATCAATCCATAAAATACATGGTTGCAGACGAACGTTCCCGCTGTATAAGAGACAGAGGCTGGTATGCCGTGACGCCTCAACGCCTCGACAATCGCTTTGACCGGCAAAGTTGACCAATAGCCGACAGGCCCGCCTGGAACAACGGGTTCGTCAATCGGCTGATGGCCTTCGTTGTCGGGAATGCGGGCATCATTGATGTTCACCGCTATCCTTTCAACGGAAATATCGGCTCTCCCTCCCGCCTGTCCGACGCAAATCACCACATCGGGATCCACTTGCATGATTGCGTCATGCAAGATGGCTAATGATTGGCCAAATACGGTTGGAATCTCCCGAACTTCAACGATATACCGATCGGTTTTCCATCCAGCTGCTTGCTTGACCGCCTCCAGCGACGGATTCACCGTTTCTCCTCCAAACGGATCAAATCCGGTCACGAGCACTTTTTTCATCGCATCTCCATCCCTTTTTGATGATGAAATTTATAAATCTATGAGTGTAATCACATACATTGCGGCGATGTTGAACGCCAACAGAATCAACGCTGTCGGCACTTGCACGCGAATCACGTGGTTTTTGTCTTTCAAATCAAGCAGGGCGGCGGGCACGATGTTGAAATTCGCCGCCATCGGCGTCATCAAGGTGCCGCAGTAGCCGGAAAACATCCCGAGGGCGGCCACATGATTCGCATCGACGCCAAATTGTTTTATCAGCAGCGGAACAGCGATCCCCGCCGTCATCACGGGAAATGCCGCAAAAGCGTTGCCCATGATCATCGTAAACAAAGCCATCCCGATGCAATAGGCCACCACAATCCAAAACAACGAATGAGTCGGAATAATGGCTTTCACCAAATTGGACACAGCCGCGCCCACCCCAGCAGTCGTAAAGATCGTCCCTAATGTCGCCAGCATCTGCGGCAAGAGAGCAGCCCAGCCGATTGTTTCCAGCAGCCTGCGCGATTCTTTAACCGCCATAAACGGCGTCGATCGAGTCATGGCCATGCTGACGAGCAAAGCAACGAACGTCGCTAGCCCGAGAGACACAAGGGTCACGTTTTTCGGATCGAAAAGAAAAGCGTTTCCAACCTTGACATTTTTCAGCCATGTCACGCCGATGACAGTCAAAACCGGAATCAACAATGCCGGAATGAACAGGCGATGTTTCAATCGATCGCGATGTTGTCTTCTCTCTTCCGGCGTCGCCTCTTGGTAGCTTCCGAGCTTCAATCCCCCGGTTCCGACAATGGCCACCATGATAAGCACAAGCACTCCGGTGTAAAACGGGGGAATGATGCTGCCGAACAGCAACGCCACGCCATAAAGCAAATAAAACAGCCCTGATGTGAAACGCTTCGGGTTTTGGCGATCGGCAAAGGTCCACAAGCTTCCCAACACAACCACAATGCCTAAAAATATGTACACCGCTTCAATGGACAGCCACATTCACTCTATCCCCTTTCCATTCTCCCGATGAAGGAGCTTGTGAAGCGAGCGGTCCAGCCGATGCAGGCGGATGCTGTGAACGATCAACGCGGCCACGGCCGTTGGGATCGCCCATAACGCCATATGCAGCGGATCAGAAGGAATGCCGTTTTGATCAAAAAATCCTTTCATCAACAAAATCGCTCCGATGGCAATGAACACATCCTCGCCAAAAAACAGCCCGATATTGTCCACCGCTGCCGAATGAGCGCGAATGTCATCCCGCACATGATCCGGCAGTTTTCCGTATTTCGCTTCCGCCGCTCCTTCTGCCATAGGAGCGACGAGCGGACGAACCATTTGAGCATGGCCGCCGATGGAAGTAAGCCCAGCCGCGGCTGCCGCTTCCCGGATGATTAAATAGACCGTCAAGATTCTCCCTGTTGTCGCCGCCTTGATTTTCGCCACGACACTCTCCGCCTGTTCCCGCAGCCCAAAGCGTTCCAAAAGGCCGATGACGGGCAATGTGGCGATGAACACCGCCATATACCGGTTGGTCGTAAACGCTGTTCCAAATTGTTCAATAATGTCATACAGCGATTGATGGGCGAGCAATCCTGTCGCCAATCCAGCCGCTGTCACGACAAGAAGTGGATTAATGCGAATAATGAAGCCGATGATGACGATCAACACTCCAATGAGCACCATGTTTCTCTTCTCCTCTCCAGTACATTTTACGGCAAATGTTAATACAAATCGTTACGTCGTTCACCGCACTCTATTTCTTAGTCGGCATCCCCCTCTCCTCCATCTGTCGTTCCATATTTCGGAACAATAGTTTCAAATTTGTTGTTATCATTATATAATTGAGAAAAGTGGAAAATCAATAAATACTTACTGAAAATTTACTTTACAAAATAAAACATCAACTTGCCCGAACCCGTCATGATACATCAAGCCCCCTCTTCGTTGCATCCCTTGCCCCTATTTTGTATCATGAATAATTAAGAGAAATTTAGCAGAAAAAGGAGTGCCCGCCATGACCAAACAACTCCCTCCCGGCCAATTCGAAACCGAAAAATGGCCAATTTTGCATGAGGGCGATGTGTACCAATTCGATGAAGCGACGTGGAATTTCCGATTGTTCGGCGATGTGAAAGAGGAAGTGTCGCTTTCGTATCAAGAAGTGATGCAGCTGCCGAAGACGGTTTCAACCATCGATATGCATTGTGTCACAACATGGTCAAAATTCGACACGACGTTTGAAGGCATCGCCTTCCGCGAGTTTTTGCGCTTTGTCGAGCTCGATCCCGACGTGAAATATGTGAAAATTTACGGATATTTAAACGGCGACCGGTTCGGCTATTCGGCAAACTTGCCGCTTGAAGCGCTGATGGGCGATGATGCCTTGTTTGTCTATCGATGGAAAGACAAGCATCACGACTGGCAGGACATCTCGCCGAAGCACGGCTATCCGCTCCGTTTCATTCCGCCGGCGACGTTTTACTTATGGAAAGGGGCGAAATGGGCGTCCGGCATCCGCTTTATGAAGGAAGATGAGCCGGGCTATTGGGAGGAGCGCGGTTATTCGATGACCGCCAATCCGTTTAAAGAGGAGCGGTTTGCTGAGTGGGTGCCGCGGATTCGCTTTTGACAAAAGCAAAAGAGGGTGTCCCAAACGCAACGGGACACCCTCTTTTATTACAAGAGGTAGGAACAAATCACTTCGGCGACACGATATATTGTATCTCTCTCAAAGAGAGACGATCTTTTGGGACAGCCTCTTTGATCATCAAGCGGCTTGGCGGGATGCCGCTTGTTTCTCAAGCCAAGCACGAAGACGCCAAAAGAGAAGCTGAAATACGATGGCCGCCATCGCTCCTTTGACGGCGTTAAACGGCAAAATCGCCGATACCACCAACGCCTTCGCTTCCGGCGCGCTCATCTGCGGAGCGCCAAGAAAAAGCGTGTACGCCGGCAGAAAGACGTAGTAGTTGAGCACGCTCATGACGAGCGCCATTGTCACTGTTCCCGCCGCCAACCCCAGCAGCAAGCCTTTTTTCGATGCGGCTTTCCGATAAATATAGGAAACCGGCAAAAGGAACGCCACCCCGGCAGTGAAGTTGGCGATCTGGCCGACCGGAACGCCGGTCGCACTGCCGACAAAAACGTAGTTCAACACGTTTTTCAAGAGTTCGACCGCCACGCCGGCGAGCGGGCCGTACAACAAGGCGGCGATGAGCGCCGGAATGTCGCTGAAGTCGACAAGCAAAAAGTTCGGAAACGGCGGCAGCGGAAAGTTGAGCATCATGAGCACATGCGCCATGGCGCCCAACACTCCGATGCCGACAAAGGCGCGGATGGAAATGCGTTTCATGCTTGTTCTCCTCCCCTTCTCGTGATTCATCCTCACAAGAAGAAGGCTGCCGCCGCGAGCGCCAACAAAAACTCCCTTAAACCGAACGAGGCTTAAGGGAGAAAAAGGGTGTGCGCAACTAGACGTTCGCATGCGCCAAAACGAACGCCGGCAAACCTTCATCTTCTCCCATCCAGACTATACTGTCGGCTCCGGACTCGCACCGGATCCTGCCTTGCGGCTCGCGGGCTGAGAGGCCAAGCGCCTCATCACCGCCGGTCGGGAATTTCACCCTGCCCCGAAGATGAATCGCTTATACATTTTTATTATTCCGATGAATTTAGTATACAATACCTCTTTTCGTTTGTCTATCATTTTTTCCCATATGTTTTATGTTTGGCGCCTACTCCGCCCACTTGTCAATTCTCCTTTGGAAGCATATCCCCCGGCTCGAGCACCGGCGGATGGACGTCCACCGTATCGGCGTATTTCAGCCCGGTTCCGGTATTTAATACGACGACCGTCTCCCCGTCGCGAATCCAACCGCTCTCGCGCAACGTTCGTGCCGCCGCAAACGCCGCCGCTCCTTCCGGGCAAATGAACGCCCCTTCGAGTTCGGCTGCCGTCCGCTGTTCAGCCAAAATCGCTTCATCGCCAATGGCAACCGCGCAACCGTCCGTCTCATACACCGCCTCAAGAACAAGAAAGTCGCCAAGCGCTTTCGGCACATTGATGCCAAACGCCACTGTATGGGCGTTCGGCCAAAACTCCGATTCCCGTTTTTTCTCCTTCCACGCCTTGACGATCGGCGCGCAATGCTCGGCCTGCACAGCGACAAGCCGCGGCATGCGGCCGTCCACCCAGCCGAGCGCCTGCAGTTCTTTGATCGCCTTGTAAAT
Organism: Geobacillus sp. PK12; assembly: GCF_004123125.1. NCBI lineage: Bacteria > Bacillati > Bacillota > Bacilli > Caryophanales > Anoxybacillaceae > Geobacillus > Geobacillus sp. PK12. Next base: position 65,232 of record NZ_SDKL01000001.1, on the reverse strand, counting down.
GCCGATCAACCCGACGCCGCCGCCGGTCGAATACAAAATGACATCCGGGAGCTGCCACGAGAACTGTTCGGCGATCTCCAGTCCCATCGTTTTCTTCCCTTCAATCCGGTACGGTTCTTTCAACGTCGACGCATCGTACCATCCGTATTCGCGGATCGCTTTGGCGACGATTTGCCCGGCATCGCTAATGAGGCCGTTGACTAAATACAGTTCCGCCCCAGCGATGGCGCATTCCTTTCGCGTCAGTTCCGGTGCATCAACCGGCATGACGACTGTCGCCTGAATGCCCGCCCGCGCCGCGTATAGCGACCATGCCGCGCCGGCGTTGCCGTTTGTCGGCATGGCGAGTCGTTTGACGCCCAATTCCTTTGCTTTCGAAATCCCAACCGCCGCGCCGCGGGCTTTAAACGTCCCGGTCGGAATGACGCCTTCGTCTTTCATATAGAGTGAGTCAATGCCGATATTCCGGCCAAGGCGCGGCATTCGCACAAGCGGAGTCATTCCTTCCCCTAAAGAGACAATATGTTCAGGATGTTTCACCGGCAATAGCTCATGATACCGCCATAAACTCGGTTCTCGCTCCGCAAGTGCCTCCCGCTTCACTTCTTGGCGCATCAACTCCAAATCGTACGCGACCAGAAGCGGCGAACCGCATTCGCAAAGTTGATGGATTTGGTCGACATCGTATGTACGTTCACACTTCGGACAATACAGATGAGACACGTAGCTGAATGACATGGTTTGGCTTCTCCTTTCCATTTGTTTCATCCGCACGAGGCAGGAAGCACCTACTTTCGCGTTTTGGACGAGGCACTGGCCTTTTCATTATACCATAACCGTCCTCTGCCACCGGCGCCTGTAATGGCAGCGTCCGTACGCCAACTTTGGGGCATCATAGCGCCAAGTAGGAAAGGTCCCCCCTCTTTTTTACCGTTTGAAGCCGCATATGGTAAAATAAAACGGAAACCGCCTCTTTTTTCTCACTGCATCGGCGGAATGATTCGTTGATCCAGAAAAACTTATACATAAGGAGATGAACCAATGAAACAGGAACTCATCGAACGCTTCATCTGCTACGCGAAAGTCAACACTCAATCCGACCCAAACAGCCATACGTGCCCATCGACTTCGGGACAGTGGGAGCTGGCGAGAATGCTCGTCGAAGAGCTGAAGTCGATCGGCATGGAAGATGTGACGATCGATGACAACGGCTACGTGATGGCGACGTTGCCGGCCAATACGGACAAAAACGTGCCAGTGATTGGCTTTTTGGCTCATATGGACACCGCTCCGGAGTTTACGGGAGCCAACGTCAACCCGCAAATCATCGAACAGTACGACGGCGGGGACATCGTGTTAAACAAAGAACAAGGCATCATCTTGTCGCCAAACGATTTCCCGGAGCTCGCTCACTACCAAGGGCATACGCTCATCACGACCGATGGGACGACGCTGCTTGGCGCCGATGATAAAGCCGGAATCGCCGAAATTATGACCGCGATGAACTATCTCATTCAACACCCGGAAATCAAGCACGGCAAAGTGCGCGTCGCCTTTACGCCGGATGAGGAAATTGGCCGCGGGCCGCATAAATTTGACGTTGCCAAATTCGGCGCCCAATTTGCCTACACGGTCGACGGCGGGCCGCTGGGCGAATTGGAGTATGAAAGCTTTAACGCTGCCGAAGCGAAAATCACGATCAAAGGAAAAAACGTCCATCCGGGCACAGCGAAAGGAAAAATGATCAACTCGATCAAAATCGCCATGGAGTTCGAGCAGCAGTTGCCAGCCGATGAGGCGCCTGAGCATACGGAAGGATATGAAGGGTTTTACCATTTGCTTTCGTTCCAAGGCAGTGTAGAGGAAACGAAGCTTCACTACATCATCCGCGACTTTGACCGCGAACAGTTCGAGGCTCGCAAAGCGAAAATGAAAGAGATCGCGGCTTCGCTTGCGCAAAAATATGGAAACGACCGAATCACGCTCGAAATCAACGATCAATACTACAACATGCGCGAAAAAATCGAGCCGGTGCGCCACATTGTTGACATCGCCCACGAAGCGATGACGAACTTGGGCATTGAACCAAAGGTGAAACCGATCCGCGGCGGTACAGACGGGTCGCAGCTCTCCTACATGGGGCTGCCGACGCCGAACCTTTTCGCCGGCGGCGAAAACTTCCACGGCCGCTACGAATACATTTCCGCCGACAATATGGTGAAAGCGGCCGAAGTGATCGTGGAGATCATCAAGCTGTTCGAGCAAAAAACTTCCTAAAGCCAAAAGGGAGCCGATGGTTTTCGGCATCCCTTTTTCGCTTCTAAAAACATCATAATTGTTCCGCCTATTGCAGTTTTGTGATCCGCCCTTCGATTTGTGCCGAAAACGGCTGTGACAACTGGCGGATGTAAGTGACAAGTGCATCCAAATCGACCGGGCCGACCTCGCGGTTTGTCCCATGCGTCAACACCGTGAACCCATCGCCGCCGTCGGCGAGAAAGCTGTTGACCGTCACCGTGTACTCGGCGTCCGGTTTTAGCGGTGTCCCATCAGGAAGCTGAATGTCAATGACTTTTTCTCCGACCGGCCTGCTGGCGCTCCATGTATAGCGGAGGCCGGAGATTTGCAGCATGCGCGTTTGGGTTGGCTGCCATTGTTGATTCAAAAGCTGGCGGATTTGCGCGCCGGTGAGCGTCATTTTCACGAGCTGGTTGTTGAACGGCTGAACGTTGTACAATTCGCCCCACGTCACTTCGCCTTGTTCAATATCGGCGCGAATGCCGCCCGGGTTCATAAAGGCAAAATCGGTTTTCATCGCCGCCCGCTGGGCATCGGCGATCAAATTGCCCAAGGCGGACTCGCCGCTTTCGTTTTGTTCATCGGTGATCGTTTCGGCTGCTGTGCCGACGACTTGATTGACAAGCGGCGCCACTTTCGCTTCATATTTTTCGACGAGGGCACGGATTTCCGGGTCCGGAGTGATGCCGTCATGATAGGTCGTCACGATCTCCGCTTTTTTGGCGACGACGTCTTTCGTGCGCGGGTCGATTTTCAAATCGACATCAGAAAACGCCGTGCCGTACGAATACGACTGAACGAGCAGCTTGCCGTCCACAACCGCATTTAAATAGGCATGGTTATGACCGGCGAAAATCACATCGACTTCATCATCGACATTTTTGGCGATATCGACAATTTCCCCGCTTGCGTTTGTCCCATCCGGATTGGATACGCCTGGGTTATGGGCGAGAACGACGATCGTTTGCACTCCTTTTTTCTTCAGTTCCCGGACCGCTTTGTTAATCGCTGTTGCTTCATCGATGAACTTGACTCCCGCGACGCCGCTTGGCGTCACAATCGTTGGTGTTTCCGTGAGCGTGACGCCGATCAATCCGATCGGCATGCCGTTGACCCGCTTAATCACATATGGCGGGAGAATCGGCTTTCCTGTTTGCGCATCAACGACGTTGGCGCTCACGTACGGAAAATCTGCTCCGGCGAAATCGCCGGTCGCCGGGTGATATCCGCCATGGATCAAGCGGAGCATTTCCGCTACTCCTTCATCAAACTCATGGTTGCCAAGGGTGCCGACGTCAAAGCCGAGCTTATTGAGCACTTCGATCGTCGGCTCGTCCTGCAGCAACGCCGATACCGGCGGGCTGGCGCCAACCGCATCGCCGGCATGGACGAGCAGCGTATTTTTGTTTTCCGCCTCCCGCTGTTTCAAATAAGCGGCCAAATAATCAGCCCGTCCGACTTCCCGCCCGCCGACTTTTCTCGTCACATTCAACTGACCGTGGAAGTCGTTAATGCCTAACAGCTGCACCTCAATATAACGGTGCGAGGAAGCAGGCGGCTTCCCCTTGCTTTTCCCGTTCCCTGCCGCCCCAACTGGAACTGCGGCCAGCACCGCTGCAGCAGCCAATGCGGATAGCACCCGTCTTCCCCATCGTTTGGAATTCTTCATTCCCGGTTCCCCTTTCTCTCGCCTTCTCGTTCACTCCCATTATATCCTTGCGAGTCCATACAATGATAGAGAAGAAAGGATGATTTTTCGTAAATATTTTGTAAATTCACAACTGACTGTTGAGAACAACAGAAACAAAAAAAGACCGCCCGATAGAGTCTGTTGATCGGACAGTCTTTCCCTTTTAGCTCGGTGGACAGCCAGCGTCATTCGGCGCTATGCCACGCGAAACGGCCATGAACGTCAAGCCCTTCTCCTTGTTAGATCGTCTCCTTCCCGCGCACGCCGTTGATCGAATAGCTCGCTGTAATGGCGGCATTTAACGAATGGGAAACGGAACAATATTTTTCTTTTGACAACCGAATGGCGCGGACGACCTTGTCTTCCGGCAAATCGCCTTCGAGCGCGTAATGAATATGAATCTCTGTAAACCGCTTTGGGTGGTCATCGGCGCGCGTTCCTTCGACTTCCATCGAAAACGCGCGGACATCAAGCCGCATTTTCCGCAAGATCAAAACGATGTCAATGCCGGTGCAGCCGGCTAAGGCGTGAAGCAAAAGCTCCATCGGCCGAGCGCCTGAATCGTTGCCGCCGACGTCTTTGGCCGCGTCGATCGGAATGGTGACACCGGAAGCGCTTTGGCCGCTGAATGACATGTTTCCGTTCCATACAACCGTCGTTTTCATCATGGTCGCTCCTTTCTCATCGGTCCGGGGTCGGACGGACGTTCCGACAGCCCGTTTCTTCTTTTCAGTTTAGCGGCTATGTCCTTGAAATGCAAAATTCCTGTCTACCGTTTTCGCTCATGCATGTTAAAATAGAAACATGCACAAACTTGTTGAGTAAAGGGTGTTTGATTCGATGACCGCACTCATTTTGCTTCTTGCTTATCTTCTCGGCTCGATTCCGTTTGGCCTTCTTGTCGGGAAAATCGGCTACGGGATCGACATCCGCGAACATGGAAGCGGCAATCTTGGGGGAACAAACACGTTCCGCGTGCTTGGGGCGAAAGCGGGAACGATCGTCATTGTCGGCGATATGCTAAAAGGGACGCTGGCGGCGAGCTTGCCGATGCTTTTTTCCGTCCCCGTGCATCCGCTTTTGGCCGGGGCGGTGGCAGTTGTCGGCCATATGTATCCGGTGTTCGCCAAGTTCCGCGGCGGCAAGGCGGTGGCGACATCGGGCGGGGTGATGCTGTTTTATTCGCCGTTGTTCTTTTTGTCGCTCATCGCCGTGTTTCTTGTCGTCTTGGCTGTTTCACGCTACGTCTCCCTGTCATCGATGGCCGCGGCGCTGTATGCGGTCGTGTACACCGTCTTTTTCACTGACGACATTCCATTGACGGTGGCAGTGTTGTTGCTGGCTTCGTTTATCTTTTATCGTCATCGTGCCAACATCAAGCGCATCTTGAACAAAACGGAGCCAAAAGTGAAATGGCCAGGCAAACGCTCATGACGACGGACGGAGAAAGGAGTTTGTTGCGTTGAGATTGCCGGAAGCATTTGTCGCGAAAATGAAGAAGCTGCTTGATGAAGAAGCAGACGAGTTTTTCGCTGTTTATGAAAACGAAAAAATCAACGGCTTGCGCGTCAATCCGTTGAAAACCGACCCGGGCGCATGGGCAAAAACGGCGCCCTTTTCCCTTTCCCCGGTGCCGTTTTGCCCGACCGGGTTTTATTATGAGCCGGACCAACAGCCGGGAAAGCATCCGTACCATGCGGCCGGCCTGTATTACATTCAAGAACCGAGCGCGATGGCGGTCGCCGAAGCGCTGCGTCCCGCCCCTGGGGAGACAGTGCTCGACTTGTGCGCCGCCCCTGGCGGGAAAACGACCCAGCTTGGAGCGATGATGGAAAACAAAGGGCTGCTTGTCGCCAACGAAATCCACCCGAAACGGGTCAAAGCGCTCGCAGAGAACGTCGAACGGTTCGGCTTGACGAACACCGTTGTCGTCAATGAAACTCCCGAGGCGCTTGCCGAGCGGTTTCCGGGCTTTTTTGACAAAATTTTAGTCGACGCCCCCTGTTCCGGCGAAGGCATGTTTCGCAAGGATGAAGAGGCCGCTTCGTTTTGGAGCCCGGCTTATGTGGAAGAATGTGCGGCCAGACAGCGGCGCATTTTGGAAAGCGCCTATGCGATGCTGAAAGAAGGCGGCATTCTCGTCTATTCCACGTGCACGTTCTCTCCGGAGGAAAACGAGCAAACGATTGAATGGCTGCTTGAGGCGCACGATGACTTGCGGCTGTTGCCGATCGCCAAAGCGGGAGGGCTTGAGCCAGGGCGGCCGGAATGGACGAAAACCAATCGATCCGATCTCGTCCACGCCGCCCGCCTTTGGCCGCACCGTCTGAAAGGGGAAGGGCATTTTGTCGCCAAGCTGCAAAAGCAGCGCTCCACCCCGCCTTGGCAGGGGCGACGGGCAAAAGCGAACGCGCCAAAAGCCGCGATCCGCCTGTATCGCCAGTTTGAACAAGAGGCATTGTGGACAGAGCGAGACGGCACGTTCGTGTCATTTGGCGCCCATTTGACTGTGTTGCCCGAGCGTTGCCCGGATTTGTCCGGTTTGAAAATCGTCCGCGCCGGGTTGCACTTAGGGGATGTGAAAAAAGAGCGGTTTGAGCCGAACCATGCCCTTGCCTTGGCGCTGCGGACAGAGGAAGCGAAACATGTGCTTGACCTATCGAGCGCAAGCCGCGAAATCGTCCAATATTGGCGCGGCGAGACGCTTTCCACCGGCGGCGACCGCGGTTGGCTGCTTGTGGCCGTGGATGGATTTCCGTTCGCCTGGGGGAAAGAAGTGAAAGGAACGGTGAAAAACTTTTATCCAAAAGGGCTGCGCCTCGTCTAAAACGTCGGAAAAGCAGATGGCAAAGGAGCTCCCAATCGCAAAAAAGGGGCTGACCCAAAACGCGGGTGCGTTTTAGGTCAGCCCTTTTTTACTGGTGCTGCTTCGTCGGAATTGTTAAGGTAAACACGATCTCATCGGCGGCCAAATCGATTTTTTTTGCCGCCACTTGATAGCCGTTGCCAAAGCGAATGTCCGTGAGCGCGACGTAGACGCGGGTGTGCTCCGGGTCAATCGCCACTTCATCCGGCAGCGGGGCGTGCTTTTGCAAGTAGCGAAGCACATACGTCACTGGCAGCTTCCAGTCGCCGAGCGAAATCGTCGGCTCCGTGAGCTCGACATTCCCTCCTTTGATTACTTTGGGCACAAACGAGACGACAAGTTCGACCGAGCGGCCTAAAATGGGGATTTCGCTTGAAACATAGACGCGATCGGCGAGCCAAACGCGGTATTGCAGCGGATGGCCTTTCGTTTTTTCTGCCAAATAGTCGTTCATGACGGCGTTCAAATGCTCCTTCTTCGAGTATACTGTAAACGAAGCTCCCTCCACATTTGGGCGCGCCGGCCGCTTCACCGGTGAAGTGGGTTCGAACAGCCAGGCGACAGTCCAAACAAGAACCGCGGCGTTGACAGCCGCCAACATCCAAAACGCTCGTTTCCAATTCATTGCAATAAGCTCCCTACCCACCACTCTTTTTGTTGATCTAACGCTTCATGCACTCGCATGGCCATCTGTTCGTATCCTGCGGCATTCGGATGAAATTCGTCGCGATGAAGCAATTCGTCGCGGTCGATGAAGATGTCTTGAATATCAACGAAAATCGTTCGGTCATAACGGGAAAGCACCGCCTGGCTTGCCTTGTTCCACTCGGTAATGACATCATTGATTTCCGGAATATTCGGCAACGTCGTGGAAAACGGATTGTATAGACCCACAAGCACAATGACCGCATCCGGATTGATCGTGCGAAGCGAGATCAATAGATGATCCAGTCGGTCGGCAAATATTTCCGTGGCTTGCTGAAACCGCTGGCGCGACAAGTCTAAAAAGTGCGAGCGGACGACATTCATCACATCGTTGCCGCCAATGGTGATCAAGATCATATCAGCCCGCCCGAGCTCCGCTTGATGGGCGTGAATGACTGGTTCCAATTCAGCGATGCGCCGGCCGCGTTTCCCGAAATTCGCTACGGTGACTGTCCGCACCCCGTCTTCTGCCGAAAGGAGCGGGACAAGGCGGCCGACATACCCGCCTTTCCTTTCGCCGTCCCCCACTCCTTCCGTCAACGAATCGCCTAAAGCGACCAAATGTATATCTTTCGGAAGCGGCTTTGCTTCCGTCTGCTTGACGGCGGCTTCATGCGGGCGCTCCGGCTTTCCGCCCGCCGAAAGCGACACGCATCCGGCGAGCAGCCAGCAGCACAACAACCATCCCCACCGTCTCATTGTTTGACACCTGCCTTTTGCCGCAACAAGGGGAAAGACGAAAAGAAGGCAAAAAGGCGGTAGCCGTTTTTGCCTCATTGCGACGACTGCACGATTTTGATATGCTCTAAAATTGTTTCGTATGGCACATCTTGCACGCCGCTGTACGTCTGAACCACTTTTCCGTCTGGCCCGACCAAATAAAAACTGGTGCCATGCACGACTTGGTCGTCATTGGCCGGCTTTTGCACGATCGTTTTAAAGCTTTTTTGCGCCAACTCGCTGATCTCGGCCGGGCTGTATCCAGTCAGCAAATGCCAGTTTGCTAGATCATCTGTAAATTGCTTCGCATACGCCGCCAGTTTTTCCGGCGTGTCGACTTCCGGGTCGACGCTGAAGGAGACAAACTCGACATCCAGTCCTTCTTTCTTTGCCATTTGCTTTAGCTTGGCCATATGGGCCGTCATCGGCGGACAAACCGTTTCGCAATTTGTAAAAATAAAATCGGCGACCCACACTTTTCCTTTCAAGTCGCGAAGTCCAAACGGCTGACCAGACTGATCGACAAACGTAAAGTCCTCAACCGGCCAGTTTTTGGCGTCCGGAATCGTTTTTCCGCACGCCGCCAGCAAAAGAACAACGAGAAAAAGTGCGATTCGTTTCCACATCGATAGGTCCTTCCTTTTCGACCAAAATATGTTGATGCCGCCAATAACGGCGTTTATTCATCAAGCGGCGCTTCCTCGGCGTAGTACATGAGCGCCAGCGCCCCGGGACCGGTGTGAATGGAAATGACCGGCGTTGTTTCAACGATGTCAATCGGCGAATAGCCGATGATGTCTGTCACCGCTTCCTTGAGCCGCTCCGCCCACCGAGGAGCATCGGCATGGGCGATGGCGATTTTCTCTACCCGTTTGGCCCCTTGTTCCTCGACAAGACGGCCCGCCAAATGGGACACCGCTTGCGAAAAGCTGCGAACCTGGGCAACCGGCGTATACAGCCCGTCAACCAGAGCGGCGATCGGCTTAATACGCAAAAGCGAACCGATGAGCGCTTTGCCGCGGCCGATGCGGCCGCCTTTCACCAAATGCTCAAGCGTATCAAGCACAACATACAGCCGCGTGCAACGGCGTATTTCGTCAAGCCGCCGGATGATATCGGCGACGCTTCTGCCCGCCTTGGCCAAACGTGCTGCTTCGAGCACTTGAAACCCCAACGCACAGGAAATAAATTGTGAATCCACGACGGTGACCGCTGCCTCTGTCAAAGCGGCCGCATGTTCAGCCGCACGGACCGTACCGCTCAGCTCGCCAGCCATATGGATCGACACAATCTCGCTGCCGTCCGCTCCGAGCCGGTCGTAAACGGCGAGAAATTCTCCCACCGATGACTGCGAACTTTTCGGCAGTTCGCGCGCCGCTTTCATTTTCGCCATAAATTGTTCCGGGGTGATCGTCACCCGGTCGATAAACGCCTCCCCATCCACTGTCAAATGAAGCGGAACGACTTCAACGCCGTGCTCGGCAAGCACCGCCGCCGGCACATCGACCGTTGAGTCGGTTACAATTTTGATTGATTTCATTCGTTCACTCCTAATACTGATGATCTCGTTTCCATTATATAATGAAACCGGCGAAAATCCCACCAAAAAAAAGTTGTTTTGCCGCCAAGGGCAAAACAACAACAGTCATGCATTATGCTTTAACGCCGTTTCTTTAAAGATCTGTTCATATACAGGCCATTTCAGCACTTTCTTCAAATGTTCGCGGAACGAATACACAGAACGGCTCGTTCTCGATCGGTACACCTTTGCAATAAACGCCTCCAAGCGCAGTTGGATCATGAATCGGTATGTGTTCTCTTCCTCCAATACAGGAATTTCGATAATCTTGACCTTCTGTCCATATGCGTTTTTGAACTCGAGGCTTTTGAATAGCAAAATATCAATCCTCTTTTTCACCGATTTACTTTTATTATACACCAATCCGGTGAAAAAGTATGTCGGAATGCGGCGAATTTGTTCCGACTTTTTTCGTCAAATCAATAGATGGAACAAGTTCGGGTCTTTGTTGACCTCTTGGAACGGGAAGCCTTTTTTCTTCATCCGCTCGATGAGCGGCGCGTAGTCTTCGCGCCGTTTCAGCTCGATGCCCACAAGCGCCGGTCCGCTTTCTTTGTTGTTTTTCTTCGTGTATTCAAACCGGGTGATGTCATCCGTCGGCCCAAGCACTTCATCCAAAAACTCACGCAACGCCCCAGCCCGCTGCGGGAAGTTGACGATGAAATAGTGCTGCAGTCCTTCGTAAATCATCGAGCGCTCCTTGATTTCCTGCATCCGGTCAATGTCGTTGTTGCCGCCGCTCACCACGCAAACGACCGTCTTGCCGCGGATTTGTTCCTTGTAAAAATCAAGCGCAGCGATCGGCAGCGCCCCTGCCGGTTCAGCGACAATGGCGTTTTCGTTGTACAGCTCCAAAATCGTCGTGCATACTTTTCCTTCTGGAACGACGACGATGTCATCAAGCACCCCGCGGCATAAGGCGAATGTCTTTTCCCCGACCGTCTTGACGGCAGCGCCGTCAACGAACTTGTCGATTTCATCGAGCGTCACCACATGTCCGTGCTCGAGCGCCGCTTTCATCGATGGGGCGCCGGCCGGCTCAACCCCGATGACTTTGGTGGACGGAGAAATGCTTTTCACATACGTCCCTAGTCCGGCCATCAATCCTCCGCCGCCGATGCTGGCGAACAAAAAGTCGATCGGTTCATCGCAGTCGTTGAGCACCTCGACGCCAATCGTCCCCTGTCCGGCGATGACGTATTCATCATCAAACGGATGGATGAACGTCCGCCCTTCCGCCTCGGCGCACTTCACCGCTTCGTTGTAGGAATCGTCAAACGTGTCGCCGACAAGCACGATCTCGACCATGTCTTTGCCAAACAGCTGCACTTGCGACACTTTTTGCCGAGGCGTCGTCGCCGGCATATAAATTTTCCCATGCACGCCAAGCGCCCGGCATGAATAGGCCACCCCTTGGGCATGGTTGCCGGCGCTGGCGCATACCACCCCGTTTCTCCGCTCCTCATCGGTTAAATGCTTCATCCGGTTGTACGCCCCGCGCAGCTTAAACGAACGCACGACTTGCAAATCCTCGCGCTTTAAGTAGACATTGCACTCGTAGCGTTCGGATAACAGCGGATTTTTTTGCAGCGGCGTATGGAAAACAACATCCTTCAGCGTATGATACGCGATCAAAATGTCCTCGACGTATACTGCCCCTTGCTTCCGTTTCAGCTGTTGTTCCATGTTCTCGTTCCCTTTCTTTTCTAAGTTGTCTTTGATTTGTAGATTATATCACAAATTCGCAAAAAGAAAAGGGAATTTTCGAAAAGTTTTATGAGGATGAAGGGAAGCGGGCTCGTGAACATCGCGATGGCCCCGCTTTACCGGATACTGGACGCTTCCGCCGGCCGGATTCACGCTTTTGGCCTGACGCCATCCGATGAGCGTCATCCTTCCTGCTCGAAACCTCTCCCTAGCCGTCCTGCCAGACGGCAACACGGCGAATTGTGCAGCATATGTACGGCGAACTACTTCTTCATGCGCAAGCGGACAGAAAAAACGACCGGCGCTATGCCCGGTCGTCCTCTTTTTTGAACTCTTCTTCCTCGGCAAATTCCGTCGCCCATCTTCCTTCATCATACCAGCGGTGCGCTTCTTCTCTTCTTGCTTCTTCGTGCACATGGTTTTCCATATACAAATGGAAAAACGCTTCAACCGCCCCGATCGCCAAGGAGCTGAAAAACGCGCCGTATGCCATGTTGACGGACGGGGCAATGAGGGCAAAGCTGACCGGCCAAATAAGCAAAAAGGAAAGCGGCACGTCAAGAGCGGCAGCGACAAAATGGCCGACGCGCGGCAACACGAACAGATCGCCGATCATATAAGAAACAAGCGCCGTCACGATCGTCATGAGTGAAATCAAGGAAAGCGGGGCATCGAAGATCGTAAACATCGAAAACAAGACGACGCTCCAAGCAGCGAGCTTGACGACAAACGGAACGATATGTTTCATCGTCTTCCTCCATTTCCATTGTGGTTCTATTGATTATCGTTCCTTTTTCGCCCCGCTTCTATGCAGAAACACGTTTTCAAAATGTTCCGATCTCAAACAAAAAGACGCCCCGTTTTTGGGGGCGTCTTCGCAAATGTTTCGTACGCCAACGACAAACGCATATCCATGCCCGTGTCCCATCTATTTCGCCTTTTTCCGCTCATAAATGATAAAGGCGTGTTCATACGGATTCTTTTCATCTTTTCCTCCTGGCGTATAGGAAACGATTTCCCATTCATCGTCAGAAATGGGCGGATAAAACGTATCGCCGGGGAAGGAAGCAAAAATTTTTGTCACATACAGCCGGTCGACAATCGGCATCGTCGCCCGAAACAGTTCGGCCCCGCCGATGATAAACACTTCATCAGCGCGCGATGCGATCCATTGCTTGACTTCCTCGAGCGAATGAAGCACAAGGCAGCCTTCCGGGCGAAACGAGCGGTTGCGCGTGACAACGACGTTATCGCGGCCGGGAAGCGGCCGGCCGATCGCTTCAAACGTTTTGCGCCCCATCACGATGGCATGGCCCATTGTCACCCGTTTAAAATACACCAAATCGGCCGGCAAATGCCAAGGCAAGCGGTTGTCTTTGCCGATCACCCGGTTTTCATCCATTGCCACAATGTGCGAAATCATCGCGTCCTCTCCTTTACACAGCCACCGGTGCTTTAATCGTCGGATGCGGGTTGTAGCCGACAATTTCAAAATCGTCGTATTCGTAATCGAAAATGGACGGCGGCTTCCGTTTGATCACGAGCTTCGGCAGCGGGCGCGGCTCGCGCGTCAGCTGCAGTTTCGCCTGTTCGAGATGGTTTTTGTACAAATGGACGTCGCCGCCGGTGAAAATGAGTTCGCCGACATCGAGGTCGCACTGCTGGGCGATCATATGCGTCAACAACGCGTAGCTGGCAATGTTAAACGGCAGCCCTAAAAACGTATCAACGGAGCGCTGCTGCCACATGCACGACAACCGACCGTTCGCAACATAAAACTGAAAGGCATAATGGCACGGCGGCAGCTTCATCTCGTCCAATTCCGCTACGTTCCAAGCGCTCACAAGCAGCCGGCGTGAATTCGGATTTCGTTTGATCTCCTCGACGACCCACGCGATCTGGTCGATTGTTTTCCCGTCCGCCCCTTTCCATGAGCGCCATTGCGCGCCGTAAATCGGGCCGAGATCGCCGTTTTCGTCCGCCCACTCGTCCCAAATCGTCACGCCATTCTCCTGCAAATAGCGGACGTTCGTATCGCCTTTTAAAAACCAAAGCAGTTCATAAATGATGGAGCGGATATGCAATTTTTTCGTTGTCACGAGCGGAAATCCATCTTGCAAGTTGAAGCGGAGCTGGCGGCCGAACACCGACAGCGTGCCGACGCCCGTGCGGTCTTCTTTTTCGACGCCGTTTTCCAAAATATCCTCCAAAAGCTGCAAATATTGCCGCAATGTTCTCACCTCACGCTCTATCATACCATAAAGCAACGCATGGTGAACCACTTGTCCATAAAAAAACGAGCCTTTTACGAGGCCCGTTCCGCCAATCCACGGATCAACGCATATGTTCTCGGCGCTGCCGCCCGCAACGTTTGCCGCGTCTTGTCGCTTGCATAATAATAGGCAAACGACTCGGCAAAATACTCTTCCGGATAAGTCAAAAAATAATATTCGCCAGGAAAGAGCCGCGGCGCCTCCTCCCGCCAAATCGCTTGAAATTCGTCCGTTTCATGAATGCGGTCAAATACGATGTAATCGAGCGAATGAGCAAACTCATGCAGCTCCAAATTGACCGAGCCATGCCCTTTTCCTTTTTCGCTATGGCCGAGGCGGACAAGCACTAAATGCGCCCCGCCGATGCCCGGCACGTCATCCCATGTTTTCGAACCCGGCATATAACCGCGCGGCGTTTTTCCGCGCAAATGGCGGGCCGTCGGCTCATCGGTGATCGGGCCGGTCAACAGTTGGATGTAAATATGGTGGTCCGCCGCCTGCTCTAAAATCGTGCGATCAATGTGGGCGAGCGTCCGGATCATTTCATTCGCTTCAGAGGCGGAAAACTCCGTCTCCGGCACGATGATGATGCGGCCAAGCACATCATGAGACGGAACACCCCTAAGGCCAAGGCTGCTTTCTTCAAGCAGCACGCCATGGGCAGCCGGATACGGCGAGAACGACAGAAGCGGAATGGCGAACAGCGCCGCCAACAAACTAGTGAACAGCCGTTTCATCGTGGTTCCCCCGCTTCTTTCAATCTATGAAAATCATATCATAGAACGAAGCGGGAAAAAACGCGCAAAATCAGGAAAGAACCGCAGGCGATTATGTACGCCAGTTCGGCGGCGTATTTTTTGACCAGTAGATTTTCCCGAGTTCATGATGGGCTTGAAACCCATCATCGCATGTATGATAGTGAAACTGAAACCAATATCCGTCTTGCGGCGGATGCTCGCGGCGGACGTGAAAGCGGATCAAATCCTCTCCCGTATCCGCCCGATACAAATGAAAAATGCGCTCCCCTTGCCCGCCGGACGGATTTTCCGAAACAGCCAAATAGCGGAGCTCCTCTTCCGGATAACGATCGGCAAGCTCGGCGATCACTTCTTCCATGCGCGGCAAAATGACGGCGCGAAACTCATCTTCAATGACCGGAGCGATTTTGCGGCCGAATTTTTCATGGGACTGGGCAACGGCCTTTTCCATCGTCCGCTCAATGAATTGAGCTCGCGTCAACGAAACCGCTTCCTCGGCACGACTTGTTGGACTGTGCTGCCAGTCGGAAGACGATGCATCATCTGACGGCGGCTCTTTGGCCGCGAGCAGCGAAGCGGGCGGTGTGACGAGTCCAAACGTGCAGACGGTAATGGCGGCAACAAGCGTTTTTCGAAGCCAAGACGGCAGCTTCATCGCCTTCACCTCCCGCTACCGCCGTCAGCGGCCAAAGACGCGAACAAGCCGGTCGCTTTTAATTTGGCGACCGCCCGGCGCAACACTTCTTCCGGCTGGACAAGGGCGATGCGCACATACCCTTCGCCGCTCGGCCCAAACGCGTGCCCAGGCGTCACAACGACGCCGGCTTGGTCGATGAGCGCCTTCGCAAACGAAAGCGACGTCCATCCGTCCGGAATTTTCGCCCACACGAACATGCCGGCTTGCGGACGGTCAACCGTCCAACCGATGTCAGCGAGTCCATCCACGAGCACATCGCGGCGCGCCTGATACATCATGCGGCTCTGGGCGCAAAAGCCGGCGCCATGGCGGAGCACTTCCGCGGCCGCTTTTTGCAGCGGCCAAAAAATTCCGTAATCCAAATTGGACTTGAACTCGGCAAACGCACGAATCACCTCGGCATTTCCGCACAAGTAGCCGACCCGGCAGCCGGCCATGTTGTAGCTTTTTGACAACGAATTGATCTCCACGCCAACGTCCTTTGCGCCTGGAACAGAAAGAAAACTCACCGGTTTGTTTCCGTCATAATACAGCTCGCCGTAAGCAAAATCGGAAACAACGAGGATATCGTACCGCTTCGCAAACTCGACCACTTCGCGATAAAATGATTCTGTCGCTACAGCTGGAACCGGATTTCCAGGGAAGTTGATAAACATGATCGTCGTCCGTTTGGCGATGTCCTCCGGGATCGCACGCAAATCCGGCAAAAAGCGGTTTTCCTCCCTCAGCGGCAGAAAATACGGCATCGCTTCCGCCATCGCCACCCCCGCCGCATACGCCGGGTACCCGGGATCCGGCAATAAAATGACATCCCCCCGGTCAGCGAACACCATCGGCAAATGAACGAGCCCGTCTTGTGACCCGATGACGTACGTCACTTCCGTCTCTGGATCGAGCACGACGCCATGCGCCGTCCGATAATAATCGGCGACCGCTTCATGAAACTCGCGAATGCCCTTTAATGTGTAGCCGTACGCATTCGGCTCGTTGGCGTAGCGGGCGATCGCCTCACGCACAAACGGCGCCGGGGGCAAATCCGGGCTGCCAACGCTCAAGTCGATCCACTCGTCATGAAGGTGGCGCTGCTTTTGACGATACGCCGTCAACTCGGCGAAAATCGATGCCGAAAACGCGTTCATTCGTTTCGCTTTTTTCATTTCGTCTTCCTCTCCCTTGACAAGACCAAAACTGCATTTTCTTTTTGCTTTTGTTGGTATATACTTTTATCATAGTTCCGAAAGAAGACACCCGCTTCAACCGCGTGAAGGTCGCAGCCCAGCGATCAGCGGCAAATGGATGTCGGTTGGCGTCAGCCAAAACACATGATAAAATCAAGGTATATCATGTTCTTTGTGAACTGGATATAGGGGGTTGCATGGAGAATATCCAATGCGAAAACCAAGCAAAGCCTTCCATGCGTAAAATATCCAAGGCGCGAAAGAACTCCGAATCGTCGGATGCCTAGGGTTGGGACGACCCGAAGTCACGCTCAGGGAGACGAAAGAATGCTTTCGTCGTGGAACTGAGAAGCTCCCACTTCAAGCAAAGCGAAGTGGGGGTAGTTCACATGAATAGTGTATCATAGATTCTCAGTGAAAATATAGACAGAAAGGCGGGAAAAATGAAACATGAACACGATCTTTTTTGCGGCCAGCCTCATTACATTGCTTTACTTTATTTATAGTTGTATCGCCAACGCCTAAACGCTCTTGGCGATCCATCCAGCTCCCTTGGCATTCTGTTGGATGCGAAGGGAGTTTGCGCATGAAAACGACAAAAGGAGCCCCGCATCGGGAGCTCCTTTTTAATCGATTTTTGTTTTTTTGCGGGCAGAGTCAAGCTCGAAGGCGCCTGTCTCCGTCTCCGTCGTGCCTTGCCCTCGAACATCTGGGGCGCTGACGCCCGTTTTCGAACGGTCTTTTTTCCGCTTCGGCACGCCGATCACCTCCGCCCTTATCGTTCCCCGGCGCCGGCAGCGGTATGCAAGGCCGGGGAAGGCGTTGGGCATCAACCGCAATATTTGTCAAACGCAGCCAAAATATTTTCCATCACGTCCTCCATCGAGTGAAACTCGATGTCTTCGCGCGGGATAAAATGAACAACTTCTTTTCCTTTTAAAAGCGCCATCGACGGCGAGGACGGCGCATAGCCGACAAAGTACTCGCGCATTTTCGCCGTCGCTTCTTTGTCTTGGCCGGCGAATACCGTCACGAGATGATCCGGCTTTTTCTCGCTCCTAAGCACCGCCTGCGTCGCCGCGGGGCGCGCCAATCCAGCGGCGCAGCCGCACACTGAGTTGACAAAGACAAACGTCGTTCCTTCCACTTGTTCCATAAACTGCTCGACTTCTTCGCTCGTGCGCAATTCGCGAAAGCCGGCGCGGACGAGTTCATCCCGCATCGGCTGCACGAGTTGGCGCATATAGTCTTCGTAAGCCATTGACATTGCCCTCATCCCTCCACATTCATCATCGCTGCGCTATCAGCATACTATATTTTCGTTTGAAAAATCAATGAAGAGAACCGTCCACGGCCGCATGTCTCTAAACGGCATCATTCAGAACAAACGGGGCTAAACGCACCCGTTTGGCCGCCATCAAACGAGCGATTTCGTTTCGCTTTCTATCAACCGCCGCGGCCATTGTCAGCGACCAAACATATACTATGCCATCGATGGCCATGAAAGGAGCGTGCACATGGGATACATTGAAGAACTGCGAAAAATCATTGGAACCCGGCCGATCATCTTGGCGGGAGCCGGGGTCGCTGTCACCGATGAATGCGGGCGGATTTTATTGCAGAAACGCCGCGACGGCTTATGGGGACTGCCCGGCGGTTTGTTGGAGTTGGGGGAGTCCGCAGAAGAAGCAGCCCGGCGGGAAGTGTGGGAAGAAACAGGGCTGGAAATCGGCAAACTGGAACTAGTCGATGTGTTTTCTGGAAAAAAATATTTTGTTCGGCTGCCTAATGGAGATCAATATTACCCAGTCACTGTTGTTTATCTCACCCGTGATATCCGCGGTGGAGAACTGAAAGAAGACGGGGAAGAATCGCTGGAAGTGAAATTCTTCCCTTTTCATGAATTGCCAAACGAACTCTCTCCTCTTGTTAAAGATTTTATCGAACAATATTTCAGGGGATGACGAGCCAAGCCTTGGAGCTCTCTCCAAGGCTTCACCATTGTTGAAAACACTCTTTTCTAAGAACCAAATCCGCAGCTGGAGGGGCAAAAAATTTAGAAGCCCATTTTAATGGTAATAAATTGAAGAATAATCGGCGCACCTTTTGGCGGCGGCTCGGCTGTTTTCAACGTCAGTTTCCCCTTTTCCACCTCATACAGTTTTTCCGGTTGCAGCACCCCATTAATAAACAAGTTGATCCATGATACATGTTTCGGATCTAAAATACCGCGGTCGCCGTACTCTCTCAGTTCATCGCCGTCTGTATAGACGGTTTTCACTCCGTCTGATATGGTGTTATACTGGTACGTTTCCGCCTGCAAGACACGCGGAGGGAAGTGGAGCGCCACACGGAGGGGAATGGTCAGTACAGCATGGGTCCAATCGTATACTTTGGAAGCAGCAATCACATGTTTTGCTGTTGAAGATGTCCGTTTCATTCGTTTGCTCACCCAAACACACCATATTGTTTCGTGATCATTTCACTCCGCAAGATATTTTGCATTAGTATATTCACCTCCCATCTTCAAAGTGAATAGCAAACAAAATGGCAGGTTAATGAACGGTAGTAAAAAATCACTATATTCCACTTAATTCCGTCTATTATAACAGGATCATAAAACGACCAAATTCGTTTAAAATGTTTGTTTCATAATTCAAATTCACTGGTAAAACAGGCTGGTATAGCAGGGCAAAAACATCATTTTTCTCCCATTACGGCAATCGCCGAGCCATCCTCTGTAATTAATCCATACAATAAAATGAACCTATGGCACCGGCTGATTGCCAACAGAGTTCCAGATACTAAAAAGAACGGATGATAATTGGCTCAGCTTCGGGGCCACAGCATGTTAAACACAAAATGGAGAAGGGGAGATTGTATGGCTTTGCAATTAATTAAATTGTTTGTCGCCGCTACTACCACGACAGAGGTTGCACCAGACGTCGCAAGATTTTTTTACATCACAACAGCTGAAACAGCAGAAGGAGCAACCTTAACGATCGACGCAGCCAGCTTTTTGCAAGACGACGGCAGCCAAGCGACACAGCTGCCAGCATTGGCAACTAACAATAGCTACTTTAACGTGTACATTAACGGCGTTTTGCAAATGGAAGGGATATCGACGTACACCCCAGGAGCTACCGGCGTCGGGTCACTGTCCATTACCGTCCCGACCGGAAGCGGCTCGATTCCAGCTAACACCCCGGTTGTGCTCGAAATTGTCCAATTCGCTCCAAGCTCCAACACTACTGTGACGACGTAACAGCCGTACTCTTTTCGATCATAAAAACAGGCGCACCGATGGGCGCGCCTGGTTTACTGTTCTGTTTCGTTTTCTTTCTTCCGGCTCTCCGTCATTTGCTTCCACACAGACCCTTTCGCTTCTTCGCCGCCTTCGATCCGTTCAATGGCCATTTTCACTTGCAAGCTCACTTCAAACTCCGGATCGTTTTCCGCCGCTTTCAACGCCGGCAGCGCCGATTCGTCGCCGACTTCGTACAAAAACATGGCCGCGCGCCAACGGACGAGCTTGCTTTCGTCCTTTAGCGCTTCGATCATGGCCGGAATGGCCTCCGGATCGCCGATGTCGGACAAACAGTCGCCGGCGGTGCGGCGGACAGCGACAGCAGGATCTTTTAACGCTTCATACAAATACGGAAGCACCTTTTTGCCGCCGATCATGCCGAGATACGCCGTCGCCAGGCGGCGAATCGCCATTTTTTCATCCTTGAGCGCCTTGGCCAACACCGGGATATCGTCCTCGGTCGGCTCGGCCATCTGTTCGAGCGCGGCATACCGTTTGCGCCAATCCGGGTCATCGAGCATCTCGCTCGTCACTTTGAGGCTTGGACGCTTTTGCACCGTTTTTTCCTGCTCGCCGCGGCGGAACATGTTGACGATCCGCTCCAGCCGCTCGGGCGGATAGGCTGCCGACAGCTCATCGACTATTTCGCGGCCGATTTCCTCAAACGTGCCGTAGCGCACTCCTTTTTCGACCCATTTGCGCTCAAGCACAACATTTCCTGCGTATTTTTGCGCCTCAATGACCGCGTCCATAAACGGTTTCGGCAACCCGACGCGGTGTTCGCGCTCCCCATCGACAAGCTTCACTTGCATCGGCAGACCGTACAGCATTTGCACGAACACTTTCACTTCGCCGAAATGTTCGTTTCCTTTCGGCTTTGTCTCGGCGCCGTCATCCACTTTCTCGCCGAACACTTCGCGCACTTTCGCCAAAATGTCGCGCCAGTCGTATTTCGGATGGCGTTCAATAGCCAAAAAATCAGCGACATGGTAAATGCCTTTCACTCCGTCAATGCGCATCAATGCTTGAATAAGCGGCGGCGCTTCGCCAATGTTGTCCGGTTTGTAGTTATGGCGCGTGCCGGAAGGCAATTCTTCATCAAGCAATATTTTCATCGTGTTCGGGCTTGGCGTCGGCTCAATCGCTTGAATGCGCAAGCGTTACCCCTCCTTGCCTTACAGCAGCTTTTCAATTTCCTTTCTCAGCTCGCTTGGCTTTGTTTGCGGTGCGAAACGAGCAACAACCTTGCCGTTGCGGTCGACTAAAAACTTCGTGAAATTCCATTTGATCGCCTTTGTTCCCAATGCCCCCGGCGCCTCTTCTTTCAAATATTGAAACAGCGGATGGGCGTTATCGCCATTCACATCCACTTTCGCAAACAGCGGGAACGTCACACCGTAATTCAACTGGCAAAATTGCTCAATTTCCTCTTCCGTCCCCGGCTCTTGGCCGCCGAACTGGTTGCACGGAAAGCCGAGCACAACAAACCCGCGATCGCGATATTCGTCATACAGCTCCTGCAGTTCTTTATACTGCGGGGTAAATCCGCATCGGCTCGCCGTGTTGACAATCAACAGCACGTTGCCTCGATAGACGGAAAGCGGTTGTTCCTCTCCGCGAATGGTTTTGGCGCTGAATTCATATACACTCATGATTTTTCACCTCATCCCTATCATAGCGGATTTCACCGTTTGTTTCCACTTTTTGCGCCACTACTGCCCGGCGAACAGCTGCAATTGTTCAAGTGATGAAACCATATACGGCACCATCTCCGGCAAATCGGCGGCGTTTTCCTCATAAATGAGGCGTGCAAATTCGACCACGGCTTCATTTTCATACGGGCCGTGTTCATGCGGAAACGGAAAGCGGAGCGTTTGCCGGATGATTCGCTCCTTGCCCCAAATCGTCCGCAGCGTTCCTTCAATGAGCGCACAAACGGACGAGCGGCGAACCGGAAGGGTAAACAGAAGAGCGAGCCGGCAGCCGGCCCGGCCGTGATAGAGCCGCTCATTGACCAGCTCAGCAAAATCAAGCGAAAGCCGCGCGGTGCAGACGACGAGCGGATCGGGCGCATCATTCAGCCGAAATGAAATGGCGTACTCCCGGAACAAACGAGCCAAATCGACAAGGTCGCGGCGATCGACCACGGCAATGCGCCCTTGCAAGTCCGCGTCATATATCGCTCCTTCCAACACCGTTTTTAAATTGTCAAAGGCGGTCGGATCCAATCGGGATTCCCCCTTTTTGTTCACAAGCTGTTTTAAGGTTCAAAAAATCAATTGAAGAATGTTGACAAAGTTTTTATAATTAAGGTATTTAGTAACGAGACAGAAACGGAGGGGACACCATTGCCAATCAACATTCCAAAAGACTTGCCGGCGAAAGAAATACTCGAACAAGAAAACATTTTCGTGATGGACGAAGAACGGGCGTATTCGCAAGACATCCGTCCGCTCAACATCATCATTTTAAACTTGATGCCCGAAAAAGAAAAAGCAGAGACACAGTTGCTGCGGCTGCTTGGCAACTCGCCGCTGCAAGTGAACGTCACCTTTTTGCGCCCGGCGACCCATGAGCCGAAAACGACAAGCAAACATCATTTAGAACAATTTTACACGATTTTCCCGCACATTCGCCATCGCAAGTTCGACGGGATGATCATCACCGGAGCGCCGGTCGAGCAAATGCCGTTTGAAGAGGTCAACTATTGGGGAGAATTGACGGAAATTATGGAATGGACGAAAACGAACGTCACGTCAACGTTGCACATTTGTTGGGGGGCACAAGCTGGCTTATACTATCACTACGGCATTCCGAAATACCCATTGCCGGAAAAATGCTTCGGTGTGTTCAACCATACGGTGGAAGTGAAAAACGTAAAACTATTGCGCGGTTTTGACGATGTGTTCCGCATGCCGCACTCCCGCCATACAGACGTCAAGCGCGAAGACATCGAAAAAGTGCCGGATCTCACCATTTTGTCCATGTCTGACAAAGCCGGCGTTTGCCTCGTCGCATCGAACGACGGGCGCCGCATTTTCTTAACGGGCCATCCAGAATATGATGCGACAACGCTCAAAGAAGAATATGAACGCGACTTGGCGAAAGGGCTGCCGATTCACATCCCGGAATCATACTTTCCCAATGATGACCCAAGCCAGCCACCGCTGAACACATGGCGCTCGCATGCCAACTTGCTGTTTGTCAACTGGCTGAACTATTACGTGTATCAAGAAACGCCTTATGAATGGGAATGAAATCAATATATGCAATCATGTTGAACCATCCCGAAAAAACGCCTTGCTGAAACATATGCAAGGCGTTTTTCTCATTTTGGCCGATTGTTTTCGTGTTTCGACAATCGCCCTGTTCTTTTCGTTTTTTTGACATACAATACGATAGATTCCACCAGGAGGTGAACATGATGGGCGCTTGGCATGGAAACAGCTTTGCGTTGATTGTCGTTCTGTTTATTTTGTTGATTATTGTTGGATGTGCCTGCTTGGGCGGATATGCCTACTAACCGAAATCACTGATTGCCTTCATCCGGCCGCCGTGTTTGCCAGCATCCGGCCGGCTTGCAGCGGGAAAGCGGGAACACGAACGCTTCCCGCTTTTTTATGCTGGGCTGTAGACAACCATGCATAGGAATGAAGGCATCGTCCATGCTAAACGTATGACAACAGCAGCCAAAGGAGGTGGAGCTCATGACGAAACGCCCAAACAACGGCAGCCGCAATCAAAACGCGCCAACGCAAGATCCGATGGCCTTGCTTCGCGGCCCGGTTTCCGGCGATAACAGCAAAGGACGGCGGCAAAACAAAATCCAAAATGACAAAACCGATGAAAATGCCTAACCCACAAAAAGAAGAGGGTGTCCCAAAAGGATCGAGACACCCTTTCTCATTACCGTATATAGGTATAAAACAATCATTAAGAAACAATATGTTGTGTTTTGTTAAAGAAAATTACCCTTTTGGGTCAGCCCCTTTGCTTATTACTGTATATATACGCGCAAAATGCTGTCCGAAAACCATATATTGTACTTTATCGAAAGAAAACCAACCTTTTGAGACAGCCTCTTTTTGCTTCTAAAATTCAATCCCTTTCATCGCGGTTCTTCCTTGTTCATAGTCATGCTTGATGAGCTTCATTTCCGTCACGATATCGGCAGCCGCCATCAGCTCCGGGCGCGCCGCGCGCCCCGTGATGACAAGATGGAGCGACGGCGGGCGCGTGCGGATCAGCTCGAGCACCTCGCCGACTGATACGATATCTTCAACGGGAAAGCGGTCAATGGCCAACACATTGTTCAGTTCATCGAGCACAATCATGTCATACCGTCCGGAATACACATATTCTTTGGCCACCGCCCAGGCACGCTTCAATGCTTCGCGGTGGATGTCCGGCGTTTTCGTCCATGTGAAGCCGGCGCCGAGCTGACGGACGTCGACGCCAAGACGCTCTAGGGCCAACTGCTCGCCGTATGTCCGTTCCGGCGATTTCACAAACTGCAAAATCGCGACGTTCATTCCCCGGCCGACGGCACGCAGGGCAAGCCCCAATGCGGCCGTCGTTTTTCCTTTTCCGTCGCCCGTATAAACGATGACACGCCCGCTATGACGAGGCGTCGGCATCGACCACGCCCCCTTGCCGCTCCGGAAACCATTGGAGCGTCTCACGCAGACGAACGACATCGCCGATGATGATGATGGCAGGATGGGAAATGCCCGCCTGTTCCGCCTCGTCTGACAGCGTCGAAAGCGTCGCCGCCACCGTGCGCTGCCGCTCGGTCGTCCCCCATTCAATGATGGCCGCCGGCGTATCCGACGGCTTTCCGGCCGCCATCAACCGGCCGCAAATATCCGGCAAATTGGCCGCTCCCATGTAGACAATGATCGTATCGCATCCTCGAGTCAGCGCCTCCCAATCGATCCGCTCACTCCGATGCCCGCTGACCATCGCCACCGAGGCGGCGTAATCACGGTGGGTGACCGGAATGCCGGCGTACGCCGGCACAGCAATGCCGGATGTCACCCCTGGAACGATTTCAAACGGAATTCCGGCTTTCGCCAACACTTCCGCCTCTTCACCAACGCGGCCAAAAATGCACGGATCGCCGCCTTTTAAGCGGACGACCGTTTTTCCTTGTTGCGCATGCCAAACGAGCAGCTCATGAATTTGTTCTTGAACCGTGTCATGTTTTCCCGGCTCTTTGCCGCAGTAAAGAAGCTCAGCGTCCGGCTTCGCGTAGCGCAGCAGCTTACGGTTGATGAGCCGGTCGTAAATAATGACATCCGCCCGTTCTAGGCATTCGCGGCCGTAAACCGTGATGAGCTTTTCATCCCCCGGCCCAGCGCCGACTAAATACACTTTGCCGACAGTCATCGCCCCTTCTCCCCTTTTGCATTGGCTGTGGAAATGCCCGCCGAGGCGAACGTCGCCATTTCGTTCACCATCGCCGTTGCTGAAATCAAGAGCGGAAACGCTACCGCCGCGCCGCTTCCTTCGCCAAGGCGCATGCCGAGATCCAAAAGCGGCTCCTTCTCTAGCAAACGAAGGGCTATACTGTGCCCCGGCTCTTGCGAACGATGGCCGGCAATCATATAGTCTGTGACGTTCACGGCAAACTGGCGGGCCACAAGGGCAGCCACCGTGCAAATAAAACCGTCAAGCAAAATCGGGATGCGCCGTTCGGCGGCTGCCAGCATCGCCCCGGCCATAGCAGCGATCTCCAACCCGCCGATTTGCGAAAGCCATTCAAGCGGCTTCGCCGGATCCGGTCGATGAAGCAAGAGCGCCCGTCGGATCACGTCCTGTTTATGGGCAAGCATTTCCTCCTTAATGCCGCTTCCTTTGCCAACGATGCGCTCAAGCGGCTCATCGGTCAACGTGGCCAATAAGGCGCTCGCGGCGGTCGTATTGCCGATGCCCATTTCGCCGACAATGAGCGTGCGGACGCCTTGTTCAATGATGGACGCCGCCTGTTCGTAACCGACATGAAGCGCCTGTTCAGCCTCGGACGGCGTCATCGCTTCCGTTTGGGCGAAATTGTTCGTTCCCGGGCGCACCTTTTTCTGAATGACGCGCTCATCAGCAATCGGCACGGCGACACCGACATCAATCACCTGAAGCAACGCGCCGATTTGCCGGCTGAAGGCGTTGATCGCCGCTCCGCCGTTGGCAAAGTTGTACACCATTTGCGCCGTCACTTCGGCCGGATAAGCAGACACCCCTTCTTCCGTGACGCCATGGTCGGCCGCAAACACGAGCACTCCGGGCGGAGTGACGCGTGGAAGCAGCTCCCCGGTCATGCCGGCAAGCGTTGCCGCCACTTCTTCAAGACGGCCGAGGCTGCCGGGCGGTTTGGTCAATTGATCGATATAGGCACGCGCTTGTTCAACCATTTCACGGTGGATCGGTGGGATGGAAACATTCATCATGGGCGCACCATATCCCCATCAAGCGGGAATAGGCGCTTCCTCCTTTCTCGTCTATGATTGAGGGGCGAAAAAGCAGCTTTCCCCGTCACGCTTTAGCGCAGAGGAAGGCCGAACACCACCTGCTTTACACTTTGGGATTCACAACCCAACAACCGAGCCAATCATTCGTTGACACTCCACACGCCTAAAGGGCGTGGGATTCTTGGGTCGTTTGCGCCCTCATCCATTTCTGGTTCGGACAACGCCCAAGCTTAGGGGTGTGTCATCACCCCGTCCCATCGGGTTAGGATGTACCCCAATGGGCGGCGCACCTGTGACCAGTGCGCTAGGTTCGGCGGCGAAGCCCGAAATCGCTTTGGCGATGTTGATCGCGCCATTCAGATCGGCATGAATCGCATATCCGCACTTTTGGCATCGGAAGCGGGTGCCGTTTCGGTTCGCTTTCTCCCGATGCCCGCATCGGCATGTTTGGCTTGTATAGGTCGGCTTCACCCACTCCACCCGAATGCCCGCCATTTCCGCTTTATAGGCAATCATCGTTTGCAGTTGATGAAACGACCAAGAATGAAGGCTTCGTCCTGCTTCTTTGGACGATGTTGCCCGCTTCCGAATCCCTGTCAACGCTTCCATCCGAATCACGCCAACACCGTTGGCGAGGGCAAAACGGACGAGTTGACGGCTGATTTTATGGTTTCGATCCTTCATCCAGCGGGACTCTTTACGGCCGATTTTGCGAATCATATGGAACTTCTTCGCTTTGCCCAACGTTCGCCGCAAAGCCGCATATCGTCGGCGAATGAAAGCGCATTGGCTACCCTTGAAAAACAACGATTTCGTTCCAATGCTGACAACGGCGATATAACGAAGTCCCAAATCAACGCCCATTGCCTTGGTGTCTTCCCGTTGTTGGACTTCAACTGTGATCGCGACAGCCAAATTGACGCATCATCTGTTCGATCCGCTCGACCGCCACGTGCTGGCGGACATGAGCGGCAAGCCGGTCGAACGCCTTTTCTTTGAGCGAGCGAAAGGGTCGGACGCCAGAAGGGGCGATTCCTTTTTGGCGGCGAATGCTGTTGAAAAACGCGGTGCGGAACGCATCGTTATGAAACAAATCGTGCATGTACGTGCCCAGCACCCGCTCATCACTGTGCTTCGCCCCTTCATGGCGGCCGTCCGCCTCAATAAGCGGCGCATAGCCAGGAAGCGGCGCCGAGCGGCCCATATGAATCTCGTATCCTTGCACCGAAAACCGCTCGCCCGCCCACGTAAGCATCCCTTCCGTACGGATCGTGATTTTCGTCCGCTCAAGCGTCGTTTCAATCGGCAGCAAACCAAGCCCTTTTACTTCCGGGAGCGGCGTCTCGACTCCATACGGATCGCGGATGACGGCGCCAAGCATTTGATAGCCGCCGCATAAGCCGACGACTCTCGCTTTTCCTTCATTGACAAGCGACACAATGCGGGAAGCGAGTCCTCTTTTCTTCATATAAATCAAGTCTTCGATCGTGTTTTTGCTGCCGGGAAGCACGATTACATCCGGCGCGCCAAGCTCATCGGCGTGCGTGACCAACCGGACGCGGCAGTCCGGTTCTGCCAAAAACGGGTCGATGTCGGTGAAATTGGCGATTTTCGGACAGCGGATGACCACGACATCAATCGCTTCCTCTCCCCCGACAGATGAAGCAAACCGCTCAAGCGACAGCGAATCTTCAGCATCGATCGCCAAATCAGGCAAATAGGGAACGACGCCAAGCACCGGCACGCCGGTGTGCTGCTCAAACCAATCAAGCCCCGGCTTAAGCAGCGCCACATCGCCGCGAAACTTGTTAATGATGACCCCAATGACCCGCTTTCGGTCCTCAGGCTCAAGCAGCCACAGCGTTCCAACGAGGCTCGCGAACACCCCGCCCCGCTCAATATCGCCGATCAACACGACCGGAGCGTTGGCGAGGCGGGCGATGCGCATGTTGACGAGCTCGCGGTCGTTTAAGTTTACTTCCGCCGGGCTTCCCGCTCCTTCAATGACAATCCGGTCATACTCATTCATCAACGTTTCGAGCGACTGACGGATGACAGCCAACCCTTGGTGGAAAAACTCGTTCCGGTAAGCGAACGCCTGCATATTGCCGTACGGTTTGCCAAGCACAACGATTTGCGATTCATGCTCGCGGCTTGGCTTAATCAAAATCGGATTCATCTCGGCGCGCGCCGCCACTCCGGCTGCTTCGGCCTGAATGCCTTGCGCCCGGCCGATTTCTTTCCCGTCCGGCGTTACATATGAGTTTAACGACATGTTTTGCGACTTAAACGGCGCCGTCTTCCAGCCGTCTTGGGCGAACATGCGGCAAAAGGCGGTTGCGATGACGCTTTTGCCGGCATCGGAATGGGTGCCTTGAAACATGATCGGCAGCGCTCTAGCCATCGCGTTTCACCCGCTCGCATTCGGCAAGCCACCGTTCGGCCATCGCCGGGGCGGACGTGAAATGGAAATGAACGTAGCCAGCGACAAGCCGGTGCACTAGACAACCGTCCGGCTTTGTTCCTTTCCGGCCGCTCGTGTCATAAGCAAACGGCGTCTCGCTCCGCGGTTCGTACACCGAATAATGGAATTCATGTCCGCGCGCTGTTTCTCCTTCCGGCAATAGAAAATTCCCTTTCCGCCCGCGCACTTCGCGATAGCCAAGCGCCGCGAGCTTCGTCTTCATCACGACCTTCCCCGGAATGACGCCGACCATGTCGTACGCCTCCCCGCTCGTCGTCACAAGCTGTTCGGTGAGAAACATAAATCCGCCGCACTCAGCCAGCGTCGGCAAACCGGATTCAATCGCCGCCCGGATCGACTGTTTCGCCGCCGTCTGCCGCGCCAGCTCAGCGGCAAATTCCTCCGGGAAGCCGCCGCCGATATACAATCCGTTCACCCCATCCGGAAGCGGCTCGCCGGCGAGCGGAGAAAAGTAGACAAGCTCCGCGCCGCAGGCAGAAAGCATCTCCAGATTCTCCGGATAGTAAAAATGAAAGGCGGCATCTTTGGCAACCGCCACGCGCACGCGATACGGCCGCGAAGGGCGAATGAGCGGCGCCGGAGAACAAAGGGCTGGCGCTTCTGCAATCGAAAGAAGCGTCTCCCAATCGATCGTGCGCGCCACCTTTCTCCCCAGTTCGGCAAAAAACGAATCCAGTTCGCCGCGCTCCACCGACGGCACGAGCCCTAAATGGCGCTCTGGCAGCGCCAACGCTTCGTCTTGCGTGAGAAACCCGACGACCGGCACCCCGCACGTTTGCTCGATGGCCGCTTTGACGAGCCGAAAATGCCCTTCGCTGCCGACGCGGTTGGCAAATACGCCGGCGAGGCGCACATCGGGGCGAAACGTTTGAAACCCATGGACGATGGCGGCGGCGCTGCGGGCCATGCCGGAACAATCGACGACAAGCAGCACCGGGCTTTCGGTCAATACGGCGATTTCAGCCGTCGCCCCCTCGTCAGAAAGCGGCTGTTTCCCGTCAAACAGCCCCATCACCCCCTCGATGATGGCGATATCAGCCCCTTGACAACCGTTGGCGAGCACCGTTTTGACCGCTTCGCTTCCCATCATCCAACTGTCCAAGTTGCGCGCCGGCCGGCCGGTCACAGCCGTATGGTAAGTCGGGTCGATGTAGTCCGGGCCGCATTTAAACCCTTGCACCGTATATCCTTGCTGCCTCATGGCCGCCATCAATCCAAGCGTCACGGTCGTTTTGCCGGCGCCGCTTCCCGGTGCGGCGATGACAAGCCGTCGCATGCCTCTTTCCCCTTTCCCTGCATGGTCGCTTTCTTTTGATGATCGATGAGCGCTACGGAAATCGTCACATTGCCGGACTTCTTTTTCACCAGCGCCAGCCGATCGGCCCCGCTGTACAATTTCGCCGCCGGCTCGCTCACCCCATACGCGCCGGTGTAGCGGTACACCGTTTCCGACGGCGCTTCGATCGGCACCGTGTTCAGCTCTTCTGGCGTATACGCAACCAATTCCCATCTATATTTGTTGACTACCTCCAAAAGTCCTTGTTCATCCTTTTTCAAATCAATGGTGCACACCGCTTTGACGCTTTTCATCGAAAAGCGCAG
The DNA here is from genome assembly GCF_004123125.1 of Geobacillus sp. PK12. Lineage (NCBI taxonomy): Bacteria > Bacillati > Bacillota > Bacilli > Caryophanales > Anoxybacillaceae > Geobacillus > Geobacillus sp. PK12. The sequence goes on along the minus strand of NZ_SDKL01000001.1, from coordinate 34,903 downwards.
CTCATTGAGCGTCTCATGGATGACCGCTTCGATTTCGTCAGCCGATGTGCCGCGGTTGCAGCCGATGCCAAGCGCGATTACTTTCGGGCGATACAAAACGCCGTTTTGCAAAATGGCCTCTTCTTCCGGTGCAAGCAGGCGATGAGTGACCACAAGCGCGGCCGCCGGGCGGGCAGCGAGCGCTTCCGCGATTGAGCCGTACACGGTGATGTTTTTCGGCAGCGTCCGGCCCTCCGGCCACCAATCGGGTTCCCCCGACTCTTGCACGATCGCCACCGGCTCTTCATTCACGACCGCGGCGCTCACCGGTGTCAGCTTGTCGGCCGATTCCCATTCCCAGCCGAACTGGCGACCGAACAGATCGACGGCGATTGTCTGCTGCACGTCGGAAGCGGTCGTAATGACCGGGCGGGCGCCCAATATGGCGGCCACACGCCGCGTCAGTTCGTTCGCTCCGCCCAAATGGCCGGAAAGAACACTGATCACATGTTCAGCCTTATCATCGATCACCACGACCGCAGGATCGGTCTTTTTGTCTTTTAACAGCGGAGCGATCATCCGCACGACAGCGCCGAGCGAAATGATGCAAATGAGTCCGTCATAGCGGGCGAACAACTCCGGCAACAAGGCCCTGACGTTGCCGGAAAACAAGCGGATCCCGTGCTTGGCTTCATCGCCGCGGGCGAATTTATCCGTATAATAAACGTCCGCTCCCGCAAGAGCGCCTCCAAGGCGTCGGGCGATCTCGACCCCGTGTTTCGTAATGGCCACGACAGCATAGGCGCCGTGTCTTTCGTTGTTCGCGGCAGCAGCCCCCACCTTACTTCTCCCCCTTTCGATATCCGTGCGTAAACGTGCGGTCGTACAGCTTCGAACGGTAGCCGCGCTCATGAATATGGGGATCGAGCGCCCAACCGGCCAACATGATCGCGTGTTTCGTCACACCATGGCGCCGCATATCGTCAGCCATTGTGGCAACGGTGGAACGAATCACAACTTCATCCGGCCATGTCGCCTTATAGACGATCGCGACAGGCGTATCACCGCTCCAGCCCGCTTCAAGGAGCGCCGCGCTTACTTTTTTGGCAAGCGTCGCGCTTAAAAAAAGAACGAGCGTGCAATGATGCTGCGCCAGCTCCTGCAATTTCTCACGCGGCGGCATCGGCGTCCGCCCCTCGGCGCGGGTGAAAATGACCGTCTGCGTCAATTCCGGAACGGTGAGCTCCGCCTGCACGGCGGCCGCGGCGGCAAACGCCGAACTGACGCCGGGGACGATTTCCACTTCAATTCCTTCTTCTTTCAACAAGGCGATTTGCTCGAGCGTCGCCCCGTAAATCGATGGATCACCGGTATGGACGCGCACGACGAGCCGGCCTTGTCTCACCTTGTCGGCCATCATCGCCACCATTTGCTCCAAATGCATGCCGGCCGTATGAAACACCTCCGCTTCCGGCTTCCGGTAGCGCTCGATCAATTCCGCGCTCACTAGCGAGTCTGTGTAAAAAATGGCGTCGGCAGCAGCAAGAAGCTCGGCGCCGCGAACCGTGATCAAATCCGGCGCTCCCGGCCCCGCTCCTACGATATACAGCTTCACTTTCTCACCACCATCAATGTCAAATATTCGAGCTCCGCTCCGTCGAGCTCCTCGACCTTCCACACGACTTCCTCGCCGGACGTCACTTTCGTCACAACAGCGGCGCGATGAAGCAAATCGAGCTCGCGCAGGAGGCGGATCATCAAGTCGATCACTTTTGCTACTTTAAAAAAGATGACACAATCATGTGCAAGAATCGCGGCTTTCATCGCTTCATAGTCGTCACGCGCCGGCACGATCGCCACTTGCTCATCGCCGTCCGCAAGCGGCAGGCGAAGCCGGGCGGCGGCGGCGTTCGCCGAGCTGACGCCGGGGACGACTTCGATCGGCGCGTCTGGATAGCGTCGCTCCATCACATGCATCAAATGGATGAACGTGCTGTACAACAGCGGATCGCCTTCGGTGACAAACGCCACATCGCGCCCAGCCGACAGTTCCGCCCAAATGGCGTCGGCTGCTTCGTTCCATTTTGGTTCAAGCACGGCCACGTCTTTTGTCATCGGAAAATGAAGCCCAAGCCGGCGTTTTTCCTCCGGCGCAAAATACGCGTCGATAATTTGTTCGGCATAGCTTTTGCTTTGCCGCCCTTTTTTTGGATAGGCGATGACATCCGCTTCTTTTAGGCGGCGGTATGCTTTCACCGTCATGAGCTCTGGATCGCCCGGGCCAACACCGATGCCGTACAACGTGCCGGTCATTCGTCTCCCTCCCGCTTGGCTGTCATGATATACACCGGATTGAGCGCCTCAAAGCGCGTCAACTCTAAAATGGGCTTGCTTCGCGACACTTGCGCGAGCGTGATGTCAACATGAAATCCACGGCTGCGCAGCTCGCGGCCCGCTTCAGCAAGCGTCTCAACCGTTGCCGCGTTGATCACGATGCGTCCATTTTTCTTCAGCCGTTTCGCACAGACGTCCAACAACGGCGACATCGCGCCTGACGTGCCGCCGATAAAGATGGCATCCGGGTCGGCAAACTCATCGAGCCGATCGGGCGCCCTGCCGTGCACAAGCGTGATGTCAACGCGGAATTTGCGCAAGTTTTGCCGGCAAATCTCGAGGTCGTATTCATTTTTTTCAATCGCAAACACCGCCCCGTCGCGGGCGATTTTCGCCGCTTCAATCGCGACCGAACCGGTGCACGTCCCAATGTCCCAGACGACGCTGTCCGGGCGCAAGCGCAAGGCGCTTACGCTTAAGACGCGAATTTCTTTCTTTGTAATCAGCCCTTTGTCCGGCTTGCGTTGGAAAAATTCATCATCGTCAATGCCGAGCGGCCAAATCGGACCAGGAGCGGTTTGCCGCAAAATGACTATGTTTAATGGAAGAAACTCGGTTTCTGCCATTTCTTCTAGCTTGAAAAACCGGCATCGCTCATTCGGCCCGCCGAGCTCCTCGCCGACAAACGCCTCATATTCCGTCATGCCGTACTCGAGCAAATAGCGGGCGATGGCGGCCGGCGAGTTCGTCTCATCGGTTAAGATGGCGACTTTGCGCCGCCCGTCGACCCGCTGAGCCAAACCGGTGAGCGGCCGGCCATGGACGCTGACAAACGCCGCGTCTTGCCAAGACTCGCCCATTTTCGCAAACGCCCATTGCACTGAGCTGACGGCCGGATACACGTCGATCGGCAATTTGCCGGCCAAATAGCTGCCGATGCCGTAAAAGAGCGGATCGCCGGAAGCAAGCACGACCGTGTTGCGCGTCTCATGGCGGAGCCGCTCCACCAGCTCCGCCAGTCCGCGGCGGATGATGATCGTTTCTCCTTTGTATTCAGGAAACATCGCCAGCTGCCGTTCGCCGCCGACAAGCAGCTCGCTTTCATCAATCCAGCGTCGATACAGCTCAGGAAGACTTGCTTGCCCATCAGCACCCACACCGATCAACTTCATCGTCCCCATCGGTCTGCACCGCCTTTCCTAATTGTTGTCCGTTCATTGTGTAAATGGACGTCGCCACCGTCAGACCGCCTCCCACTTCGTGAAGCGCCGCCTGGCAGCACGCTTCGCACAAAAGCTCGAAAAACTTCATGCAACCGGCCTCTTGCATCATGTCGCCGACTTGCGCCGCCGTATTCGCGCCGCGCACCGCAGCCACCAGTTCTGGGCCAGCACCTGCCTGCTCGGCGATGGCAGCCAAAAAGCCAAAGTCGACCGGGGCGCTTTTCGAGTGCACCATCATCACTCCTTGAGCGACTTTCGAAAATTTCCCCATCATCCCGACCATCGACACCATCTTGATGCCAAGCCGTTTGCATTGTTTCAGCGTAAAGCCGACAAAATCGCCCATTTCGATAAACGCTTCTTCCGGCAAATGCGGATATTCTTGCATGGCGTATTTCTCGCTCCGCCCCCCGGTTGTGATGACAACATGGCGGCAGCCGTTCGCTTTCGCCACTTGAAGCGCCTGCACGATGCTCGCCCGGTAGGCGGCGGTGGAGAACGGAACGACGATGCCGCGCGTCCCCAAAATCGAAATGCCGCCAATGATGCCTAGTCTCGGGTTCAACGTTTTTTTGGCGATTTCCTCGCCGCCGGGCACAGAAATGACGACCTTCACCCCGCGATGTAGACCGTATTGCGCCAGCACTTCATTGACGGCTTCGCGGATCATTTGCCGCGGCACTGGATTGATCGCCGCTTCCCCGACCGGCACCGGCAAGCCGGGTTTGGTGACGCGTCCGACCCCTTCACCGCCGTCGATATGAACGCCCGGCGACGAGGCCCACGAGACAGTGGAAACGATGAGCGCGCCGTGCGTCGCATCTGGGTCATCGCCGCCATCCTTCACGACCGAGGCCGTCGCCGTTTCGCCATCGAACGAACAAGAGGCGAGCGAAAAGGTCACCACCCGCCCGATCGGAATCCGAATCGTCGCCTCCGCCTGCACTTGGCCAGTGATGAGCGCCGTGAGCGCGGCTTTCGTTGCCGCTGTCGCGCACGATCCGGTCGTATACCCTTCACGCAGCGTTTTTTTCGTTTCCATCGTTCGTCACGCTCGCTCGGCAAGCAGCGATAACGCATTCAAAGCGGCGACCGTCACGGTGCTTCCTCCTTTGCGGCCGCGGTTGGTGATGAACGGCACATCGAGCTTCGCCAATTCTTCTTTCGATTCCGCCGCCGAGACGAATCCGACCGGCAAGCCGATCACCAATCCCGGCCGCGCTTCTCCTTCTTTGATGAGACGAATGAGCTCCAATAACGCTGTCGGAGCGTTGCCAATGGCGAAAATGCCGCCTTCCGCTTCTTTCACCGCTTTGCGCATCGCCACGATCGCCCTCGTCGTATTCAACCGTTTCGCTTCCGCGATCACGTCTTCATCAGAAATATAGACGCGCACCGCGCTGCCGAACTTCGCCAACCGCGCTTGATTGACGCCGGCTTGCACCATTTGCACATCGGCGACGACAAGCTTGCCGCTGCGAATGGCATCAATGCCTGAGCGAATCGCATCCGGGTGGAAAATGAGGCTTTTGCCCAGCTCAAAATCAGCCGATGCATGGATGACGCGCTGAACGATTCGGTATTGTTCTTCTGTAAATGAATGCTCGCCGATCTCTTCATCAATGATTTGAAAGCTGCGCGCTTCAATTTGTTCCGGCTGCACCGTCGCCGGACGAAATGTTGTATGGAAGTCCATGACAATTCTCTCCTTTCTTCATGATCGCTTGCATGAGCGGCCGCTAGAAGCCCATTCCTTCCATCCGTGCGCTTCGCTTCCCGCATGAAGGCAACAAGCTCAGACGCATGGGACGCCATTGGCGCGAAAAACGTTTTGCTGTTTTTTCTGAAAACACGTTTTACACGGTTGGAAGCGGCGCATGTTGCTTCAACGCATCGAGCACGCCGGCAAAATCGTGATGCACGATGCCGTATGACAACCGTGGGCGGCGGATGACGATGACCTCGATGCCGAGCTCCTCGGCGGCAGCGATTTTCTCATCGACAAACCCGACTTTGCCGCTTTCTTTCGTGACGACGACCGTGACGCCGAAATGGCGGTACAGCGCCCGATCGAGCTCTTTCGTAAACGGCCCTTGCATCATGACGATCTGCTCTTGCGAAAACCCAAGACGCTCGCATTTGTCCAAATTGTCTTTTCTCGGGAGCATCCGGGCGATCACCTTCACGTTTGGGCGATTGAGCAGTTTGGAGGCGAAAATGTCAAGCGTTTTGCTGCCGGTCGTCAGCATCACGACGCCGCCTTTTTCCGCTGCCAAGTCAGCCGCTTCTTCATAGCTGTCGACAAATGTCACCTTCTCGGATGAAAACGAAGACGCCTGCCGCTCGTAGCGAATGTAGGGCAACCCGGCGTCTGCTGCCGCTTGCATGGCGTTTTTTGACGCCTCCTCCGCAAATGGATGGCTCGCATCGACAATCGCTTTGGCTCCCTCGGCTTTGGCCAGCTCGGCAAGCTGGGACGCATCCAAGCGGCCGACGTAGGCGCGAATGCCGGATGACCGAAGCTGTTCGGCCGCGTGATCGGTGACGACCGTCGCCGTGACCGAATAGCCAGCTTGTTGGATCATCACCGCCAATTCGCGGGCATCGCTCGTCCCTGCCAACATCAAAATCATCAGCGCTCCTCCTTTTTGTTTTTTAGTGATGATGGTGATGATGATGGTGAGAAACGTGCAGCCGGTATTGACAGACATCGCAATTCATCGCCACCGTTTGGCCGAGCACCTCGTTGAGGCGGTCAAGCACGATCTCCTCAAGCTTCGGATGAAATCCAAAATAGCCGGCAAGCGCAAACGAGATATGCGAGTGCTCAGCTTGGTATTGCGCCACTTGCTGCTCAAGCCGCTTAATCAGGATGCCGGTGAATAAAAAATACGGAAGAACAATGATCCGCCTAGCTCCGAGCATGAGACAGCGGCGGACGGCGTCATCAAGCGACGGCGTCGTCACCCCCATAAACGCCGGCTCGATGAGCGCATAGCCGGTCTGTTCCCAAAAGAGGCGGGCGATTTTATACAAGTCGCTGTTCGCATCCGGATCGCTCCCGCCGCGGCCAAGCAAAATGACCGCTGTTCCGTCATCAGGCTGCTCCGGCCGCTCGCCGATTTCTTGCAGACGCTCGCGCAAAATCGCGAACGTCTGCTCATGAACGCCGATCGGCCGTCCATATCGAAACATGATGTGCGGATAGCGCGCTTTCGCCTCATCGATTTCCGCCGGGATGTGCAGCTTCGAATGCCCAGCCGGCAATAAAATGAGCGGAATGACCGCCACTTCCGCCGCTCCGGCCTCAACGCACCGCGCGATTCCTTCGCTGATCGACGGACGGCCAAACTCTAGAAAACTCGTTTCAACATGGAAAGAAGCAGAAAGACGCGGCCGCAGGCGGTCGACAAACTGCTGTACTTGCTCATTTCCTTCCGGGTCGCGGCTTCCATGGCCGACAAACAAAATGGCTCTCATGTTCGTTCTCCTCTCTTATATCGCTCCATCCGAGGTTACTCACCGCATGCCGGCGTTTCGATCTTCGCCGCTGTCTTGGCCTCCTCATACGAAAAGCGGCCGATTTGTTTCACGCGGGCAAAAAACTTATGAAATCGTTCGTTCGGATGAGCATGTTCTTTGTACTGTTCAATGATGTCCGCCACAATGGCCACCATCTCTTCCGGCGGGATGCCTTCCGCAACGAGCTGGCCAGGATGGGCGTTGCGGCCGACCGTTTTCCCGCCTAAAAACAAGTCAAATTTCCCTTTCCGGTACACAAGCCCGATGTCTTCGCGCACCGCGCCGTAGCATGCCATGCCGCAGCCGTTGATGCCAAGCTTCAACTCTTTCGGCAGCGCCATGCCCCCAAATCGCCGCGCCAATTCCTCGGCATATGGAATGGCGTCTTTTTTCTCTCCATCGCAAAAATCACATGCCTTCACCGTCAGCACATCACCAACCGGCATCACCATCAGTCCGACAGCAGCGAGCCGATCGACAAGCCCTTTTGGATCCTCTGTCACCCGCTCGATTTTGATATAATGATCCGGCGTGTACGTCATTTTCCCGTCCGGTCCGACCGCTTCGGCGAGCGCGATGAGCTGTTCCGGGGTGAACTGTTTATTGGCCACCCCTGGGCTCACTGCCGCTTCGAACAGCACGGCGGACGCCTTCTTTGTCGTTCTTCTTTCCAATGCTGCAAGCGCGTCCTCCGCTGTTTCTCTCACCCGATGCAACAGAGTGGATGACGGCCGGTTTTCCATTTGGGCGAATGGCTCCTCCGGCAGCGGAAAAGCGGAAGCTGCCGGTGCCAATCCAGCTTCCTTCGCCGCCGCGTCCACAGCTGGCGGCAAAACCGCTACGGCGGCAAAACCGCGGTCTTTCTCGTCCCCGAAAGCGGAGGCAGCCGCGACAAACGGCCGAAACGCTTCTCCGTTTTCTTCGTCCGGCTCTCTCAGCGGCTTCGTCTGGTCGAGCGCCCATGGCTCTGCCTCTTTGCGCAGCCGTTCATGCGGTTTGAGCGGCTGGACGGCGGCTGCTAGTTGATACTTGCGCTGGTAGCCGCGCGGCGTGATCATGAGCCCATCGTAAACAAAAGTCGTCGAGTTGCCGATAATGACCGTCGTCAACATGCCGATCTCATGGTCCAGCATATGCGCCAAGTCGGTGAGAACGATATGCTGACGCTCGCGATACGCGCTTTTTACCAGACCGACCGGGGTCTCCGGAGACCGGTGGCGAAGCAGGATGCTCTGCGCCTCCACAATCTGCCGAGTGCGCCGCCCGCTTTTCGGATTGTACAACGCAATGACAAAATCGGCCGCCGCCGCGGCGTCAATCCGCTTTTCAATCAGCTCCCACGGCGTCAAATGATCGCTCAAACTGATCGTACAGGCATCGTGCATAATCGGGGCGCCAAGCAGCGCCGCGCACGAATGAATCGCGGAAATGCCGGGGATGACTTCGACTTCAATCGGACTCGCTTTCGTCCACCCTTTTTCGATCAACACTTCATACACGAGCCCCGCCATGCCGTACAACCCGGCGTCGCCGCTGGAGATGACGGCAACCGTTTTGCCGCGCTCGGCCCACTTCACCGCCGCTTGGGCGCGGCTCACTTCTTCGGTCATGCCCGTGCTAATGATCTCTTTTCCAGCAATGAGATCGCGCACAAGTTCGATGTACGTTTTGTAGCCGATGATGACGTCGCTTTCTTCAATCGCTTCCCGAGCCCGTTTCGTCATATGGTCGACGCTTCCCGGGCCGAAGCCGACAATGAGCAATTTGCCGCTCATCATGATCCCTCCTTTTGCCGACTAGCACCCATTTTTCACACTCCATTCGCCGCTCATGTCCCTTTCACGGCGCAACACATCGGGGGACGATCTTTTCCTCTGGCCGCCATGCTTGCCAAAGCCGCACGAACAGCGGAACATCCAAGCGAATGTCCAACAGCCGCTGGCGGTCGGCGAATACGTCTTCGGGTGCCCCTTGCATCACGATCCGTCCTTCGTGCATGACCGCGACGACATCCGCCCACTGCCAGACGAAATCCATGTCATGGGTGGCGATCAACACAGTCGTCCCCGCCTGGTGAATGGCGTCAATTTGTTTGAGAAACTGCTTTGTCTGATGCTGATCCAAATAGGCGGTCGGTTCGTCCAATACGAGCAAGTCCGGCTTGGCCGCCATCGTACAGCAGAGCGTCAGCCATTTTTTCTGTCCGAGACTGAATTGATGGGTCGGGCGGTCCAGCCAAGATTGAAGGTGGTATTCCGCCGTAATCGCGGCAAGCGCCTCCCCCATTTTTTCTCGATCGATTCCGGCATGGACTAAGCTGATCGCCAATTCATCACGCACGAGCGGGGCGAGGATTTGATGCTCCGGGTTTTGAAAGACGATGCCGACTTCACGCCGCCATTGCGTCCAATCAGCGCCGCGTTCATACATGTTGCGCCCTTTCCAATACACCGCTCCTTCCTGCGCCCGCAGCAGCCCGTTCAAATGAAGAAACAACGTCGTTTTGCCGCAGCCGTTTGGCCCGATCAAGGCGCATTTTTTTCGCTCTGGAATTTCCCAATCAATCCCATTCAGCACGTACCGTTCTGCTTGATAAGCGTATTTCACTCGTTCCATTCGCAGCAGCAACGTTTTCACCCTTTCCGCCATGCCCACCCAAGCAGCAAGGCCATGATGATGCCGGCCGCAACATCGACAAGAGGCACATGCGCTTTTTCCCGCTGATGCGTATGCCCAGCCGACGCGACGCCTCCACGCGCCGCAAGCGAACGGCTGAACGCTTCATACGACTGCCACGTTTTCATCCATAGTTGGTACATCAGCATCCCGCCATGCCGCCAATGCGTTCCCCCGCTGCGGGCCCGCAACGCTAGCATCAGCTCTGCGGCCGCCTGCTCGAGCAAAAAGATAAAGCGATACATAAGAAAGCAAAGTTCCACGAGCGCCGCCGGCAGCCGCATTCGCCTCAGCACCGCAATCAAGTCCGGCGCCGGCGTCGTAATGAGAAGGAAAAACAAGCACGACCAGGCGGCAAGGGAGCGGACGGCGAGCTTTGCAGCCGGCTGCAGCTGGCTGTCGATGAAAGTTATTTGAAAAGGAACCGACACGGACACAACGAGCGTCAGCAGGCTGAGCCCTAAAAAAACGGAGGCGGCGAGCATCGCTTTTCCATACACGGAAAACGGCACTCGTGCACGAGCGACAATCCAATACGCCATTCCGATGAGCACAAGCCATTGTTCGCGCCAGCCGCCCATCATGACAACGGCAAGCATAACAAACGCCACGATCAGCTTCCACTCCGCCCGCCATGCCCGCAGCCGGTTGTCATACGCCCAACGGTCAAACTCGCGAATCATGGCTGTTTTTCCGCTCCGAACGCCCTTTGTACAACCCGACGACGTAGCCGATCACGCCGGCGCCAAGCGCGGCTTGCAGCGAGAACAGAAGCGTTTCGACTTCGCCGCCTGGAGGGGTGAAGATCGACTCAAACCACGGCCGGTAATGCGGGTTGAGCGTTTGAATGGCTTTTTCCGCCTGATCGTCCGTTCCACCGAATTCCGATCCGCGCGCCCACCAAAGAGGAATGATGACAAGCAAAGCAGCCAGCAACACGAGCAAGCCATTTTTCTTCATCGCATTACGCCCCCTTTTCCTTTTGGAACAGCGGAGAAGCTTGATAGGAGGAAAGCCAGTTCCAGACGATTACCGTTATGATGCCTTCCGTCACCGCCAACGGCACTTGAGTAATGGCAAAAATGCCGGCGAATTTCAAAAACGAGGCGGTGACTCCCCCATCAGGAGACGGAAACGCCAGGGCAAGCTGCAGGGACGTCATGACATATGTAGCCAAATCAGACAAACAAGCGGCAAGAAACAAAGCCGCTCGATTGGATACCGCCCCTTTTCGGCACAGTTGATACACTCCGTACGCGACGAACGGGCCGACGATCGCCATCGACATCGCATTGGCCCCAAGCGTCGTCACTCCTCCGTGGGCAAGAAGCAGCGCTTGAAAGAGAAGAACGACTGTGCCGATCACCACCATCACCCATGGTCCAAACAAAACCGAGCCGAAGCCGATCCCGGTCGGATGCGAGCTGCTGCCGGTGACGGATGGAATTTTCAACGCCGACAATACAAATGTAAACGCGCCAGCTAACGCCATCAGAAGCTTATGTTCGGGGTGCTGCTTCAGCGTATGCACAAGCCGCCGCAATCCGAACACAAAGAACGGCAAAAACAACAGCCACCAAAACAGCGCCCATTTGACAGGCAAAAATCCTTCCATAATGTGCATGGCATACGCTTCATTTTCATTCGTCAACAAAAAATAAGAAACGAACAAAGCCGCCATTCCGCTCCATCGAACCGCTCTCTTCATTTATCCCTTCACTCCTTTCGCAGCATGTTCCGTTTTCCGTTTTCCGCTTGGCGCCTCCCGTTCGCCGGCTGGCGTCAACACCAATTCGCCTTCGTATTCATACGTCGCCCACTCCCGCATCGGAACCCCCTCACCCAAATGGGCGCGCACAACCTCCTTCGCCCGCTCCGGCGTCATCTGTCGATACCAGATGCCTTGCGGATAGACGATCATCACGCACGCGTCTTGGCATCGTCCGTTGCAGCGCGTCCTTGTTGTATGGACAGCGTCGTCAAGCCCGAGACGGGCGATCTCCTCGCGCACCGCCGTTGTCACATCATCCCCGCCATGGCGGAGGCACGTCCCTCCGTTGCAAATGAGCACATGATGCTTCATTCCCCGCAAATCCCATGTCGCCACCGAATCCCCCCCTTTTTGGCTAGAATGATAGAATTTAGACGCAGACAGACGGGCAGGTTTTCGGCAAAAGAAAAAGCACCTCTACAGCAGAGGTGCAGAAAAATGTATACGAAAGCCGTAAACGGCCCAAACAGGCCCAATGTAGCCATCATTCTCCCGCACGTCTGCCTATAGTCCCGTAGGCATCCGTCCGATCCAAACAAGGCAGGTCTCCTGACTTAGGATCATCGCTTGACGGCGTCTTCCCGAAGCATCCTTCAGTGACTTGCTGCCGCAAAGCTCCCCATCACAGTGGCGGGCACCGTGCCGGATTTTCACCGGGCTTCCCTTTTCACCCAAACCCTAAAGCAGGCTTAGGCACCTTGTTTGTCTTACCGCCATATATGCGCTGTCATGGAACAAGCATCCGTTTTCATCGTAGTACAACCAATGCGTTGCCGTCAACCGTTTTTTGCCGACAAATCTTTGTTGGCGACGACAACGCCGTCCGCATCAGCGTACACGTACGCCCCTGGCTCCCAGCGGACGCCGCCAAACTCGAGCGCAACGTCGCGGGCGCCTTTTCCTTCTTTTTGGCATTTCGAGCGGGCGTTCCATTTCAACCAGAACGATACATCTCCAACTTGTCCAGGTCTAAGACAAATCCAGCGCCCAGCAATATATCCAATCCTAACAAACCGTTAATCCCCTCATAGTCCATCCCGCTAAAATCAATTTCATACTCTCTTAGCTGGAAAGAATCTAGCTGAATACAGTCTAATTTTTTTGTAAACGCGTACTCTTTCCCACCGATTCCGTAATAAGCCACAATACGATCGCCCGGCTCTACCCGCAAATGAATATCTTCTACTGCATTTTGAGAAATCACTGTTTTCGCCGCACCAGTATCAATCACCATATTATGAATCAACTTAGACCTTCCTTGATAAACGATTTCGATCGATGCAAACAGCAAGCCTTCACGATATTCAATCTGCATAGTCAACTACCCCCACTTCGCGAACGCTTGAAGTGGGGGCTTGCNNTTTGGTCGTTGAAGTGGGAGTCTCCTGCGCGAAATAGGATGAAATTTCCCTCTCAGGCCAATCGCTCCCCGAACTTTTAAAACAATCTCCTTGTGGCTAGTATGATAAACAAGCTGATTCCCTTTCGATTGCAGCAACTCACGAGTTGCATCCTTGTCCGAAACCGTTCCGATAACAGCCACCTCTTCAATGATTTCTTGATCTCCCTCTAAATGGGACTTTAATACTTGTAATTTCACAAATTGATTTGGATACAATGAACGCACTTCCTGCCATTCCATCTCCATCGCCTCAACCTGTTCGTTGTATTGAACGAGACTCGACCGCAGCCGTCAACCATTTTTCGCCAACAAATCTTTGTTGGCGACGACAACGCCGTCGGCATCGGCGTACACGTATGCGCCCGGCTCCCAGCGGACGCCGCCGAACTCGAGCACAACGTCGCGGGCGCCTTTTCCTTCTTTTTTGCTTTTCACTGGGCACGTGCCGATCGCCATGACCCCAAGCGGCATGCGGCCGATTTCCGCCGAATCGCGAATGCAGCCGTGGATGATGATGCCGGCAAGCCCCCGGTCGCAGGCGATTTGCGCCAACCGGTCGCCTAATAGCGCCACGCGGCGCGAGCCTTTTCCATCGACCACGAGCACCGTCCCCGGCGGCACCGTCTCGAGCGCTTCACGGACAAGGACGTTGTCCTCAAACACGTCGACCGTCGCGATCGGCCCGGAAAACATCCGTTTTCCGCCGTACGATTGAAACGAAAGTTCGCACACTTGCAACTCATCTAAACATTGATCGCATAAATCAGCTGTTTTCATGATCCTCTCCCCTTTCGTTTTTTTTCATTCGCCACCATTCGTCAAAATCCTGCCGACACCACATTTTTTTGCGGCGCTGCTTCTGCTCGGGCATCGGATGCGTGTCCTTGCGGGGCCGCTGAAAACGATAAAAAGATGTTCTCGTCCCCGCTTTCCGGCGAACGAAAAAACGGCCCCGCACAACATGGCGGAAGCCGTTTTGGCCGCCGGGACGAACGAGCCCCGTCCGGCGATTCAGCTGGGCTAGCTGGATTCGAACCAGCGCATCACGGAGTCAAAGTCCGTTGCCTTACCGCTTGGCTATAGCCCAACGTTTTGTTGTCGTTTACAGTATGCGGCATGATGGTGCACGTTATGCATCAACCTGAATATTCTTTTGCTTGATGTGCGACACTATCGGTACAAGCACCCTTTCCCCACTATATCACCCCGTTATTCCCCTAACACTTGTTTTCCTGATATGATACTGGAAGGGGAGAGATGTCTATGCGCCGGATCACGGTTTTTCGCATCTATCTTTGCGCATTGTTTTTGTTATCGCTGCCGATCGTCTTAGCGGCCGCGGCTGCCTGGCAGCCACCCAGCCAGCCGAAAACCGCCGTCATCGCCCACCGCGGCGCGTCCGGACACGCGCCGGAGCATACGCTCTCATCCTACCGCCTCGCCGCCCTCATGAATGCCGATTATATCGAAGTCGATGTGCGCGCAACGAAAGACGGGAAGCTCGTTGTCCTGCATGATGCGACGCTCGCCCGGACGACAAATGTCGAAACGGTTTACCCGCACCGGTCGCCATGGCGGGTCAGCGATTTTTCATTGCGTGAGCTCAAAAAATTGGATGCCGGATCGTGGTTCGATCCACGCTTTGCCGGCGAATGCGTTCCGACGCTTGATGAGGTGGTTCGGATGCTGAAAGCGGAACGTGTAAACGTTCCATTGTACGTCGAAACGAAACAGCCCGGCATCGAACGGGCGGTCGCCCGCCTATTGCAAAAACACGGCGTTCTCCAGCGCGGAAGCGTCATGTTTCAATCGTTCCATCCAGAAAGTTTGCAGGCGCTCCGCCCGCTCATCCCGCGCGGCGTCCCGCTCATTCAATTGGTCGGCGAAAAGGAAGCGCGAAGTGGCCGCGACGAGCTGTTGCAACAAATCGCCGTCTATGCCGATGGCATCGGCTTGCCGCTCTCAGCCGTCACCGAAGAGTGGGTGCGCGCCGCCCATGGCCGCGGGCTCATGGTTCACGTCTATACCGTCAATGAACCACACGATCTCGCTCGCCTATGCGCCATGGGCGTGGACGGTGTGTTCACCGATTATCCAGACCGCCCTGGCCGCATTGCCGCCTGCCGTCGTTTGCCCCGTCATTGACCCGCCTTCAGGGAGCCAGGGGGAACTCATTCTTTACATAATGTTATTACGGTTAATAAAAACGAAAATCGTTCCCATTTGATCCGATTCGGTTCATCATTTGAGAAAAAGGAGGTCAGATCGGCGGTCCGCCATCGGTCCGCTTTTTCGCCAAACCTCCCGTCCCCCACTCGTGTTGCTTTCGTCATCGCTTCGGAAACTGAAACGATAATTTCTTCTCGTTTTCATCCCAAACGAGTATGGCGTCAAACGTTTTCTCGCCTTTTTTGAATCCTTTGATGACATTCGTTTTTCCTTGAGAAAGCAGTTTTTTCACATTGGCCGCCGAAATCGATTTGCCGAGAATGCGTTTGGAGATCGTAAACGGGCATTTTGTTTTCGCGTACTGGTCGCAGCCGTACAACGTTCCTTTGTCGATGACGGTCCCGCAGCAAAGCGGGCACGGCCCAAGCTTCTCGCCCATCGTTTTTTTCTTCCTTGTCCGCTGGATCGAGGCGGCGTCAACCCCTCTGAAATTCCAATTCGGCGCGGCGGCGATGGCGTCAGTGACCACTTTTTGCGCCAACTTTTTCACCTGTTCCATAAAGGCGGCGGGCGAGGCGCTCCCTTCGCCGATTTCGCTTAAGCGCTGCTCCCATTTCGCCGTCATTTCCGGCGAGGCGAGGATCGTGCCGCCAAGCGCCTCGATCAACACTTTCGCCTTGTCGGTCGCGTACACGAGGTTCTTTTTCACTTCAATATACTTCCGCTCTTTCAGCATGGTAATGATCGCCGCCCTTGTTGCTTCCGTGCCAAGCCCTTCCGTTTTGGCGAGCACTTTTTCCAGTTCCTCATCGTCCAAAAATTTTCCCGCCGTTTTCATCAAGGTGATGAGTTCGCCTTCTGTATACCGTTTCGGCGGCTCGGTCTTCCCTTCTTTCACCTTTACAGCGGCCGCTTTCCCCGCCTCCCCTCGCTCAAGGGGAGGCAGCGCAGCATCTTTCTCCTCCTCATGCGGGCGGATGACCGCGCGCCATCCTTCCTCGACGACTTGTCTTCCTTTCGAAACAAAGCGGGCCCGGCCGTCAACGAGCGTCGTGACGGTCGTATAATCGATGACCGCCACCTGATGGTGGGCGGCAATTAGGCGGCGGACGACCAAATCGTACACCTTCCGTTCGTCGGCTGACAGCTTCTCGGGATCCACCACTTGCTCGGTCGGGATAATGGCGTAATGGTCCGTCACCTTTTTCTCGTTTACATAACGTTTATTCTGTAAAATCGATGGCTGCGGCAACGGAAAATACGAAGCGTACGCCGGAAACGAGGACAGCTTTTGCAAAATGGCGGGAAACGTTTCCGCTTCCCCTTTCGTCACATGCATCGAATCGGAACGAGGATACGAAACGATCCCTTTTTGGTAGAGTGACTGCAGCACATCAAGCGTCTTTTTCGGCGAGAAGCGATACAACTTGTTCGCTGTCGCTTGCAGCGTCGATAAGTTGAACAACAGCGGCGGCTGATACGTTTTCCGCTCCGTGTGGACGTCGGCGACTTCCGCCCGTTTTCCTTGGCAAAAGGCAGCGATCTTTTTCGCCATCTCCTCGTCCCCAAGACGCGTTTGGCCGTTTTTATCCGTCCATTTTCCTTCATAACGCTTGTCGCCAATGACAAACGAGGCAACGACTTCCCAAAACGGTTCAGGGCGGAACTGCTCAATTTCCCGCTCACGCCGGACGATCAGCGCCAATGTCGGCGTCTGCACGCGCCCGACGGAAAACACATCGTTCATCCCGCGCTCCTTCAGCAAGAG
This sequence comes from Geobacillus sp. PK12, assembly GCF_004123125.1. Lineage (NCBI taxonomy): Bacteria > Bacillati > Bacillota > Bacilli > Caryophanales > Anoxybacillaceae > Geobacillus > Geobacillus sp. PK12. Next base: position 18,059 of record NZ_SDKL01000001.1, on the reverse strand, counting down.
GCTGTACACGCGCGAGGCGTTCATGCCGACGAGCCAATCCGCGCAGGCGCGGGCGTACGCTTCCTCATAGAGCGGGCGCGTCGTCTGCTCATCAAGCAAACGGCGGAACCCTTCCTCAATCGCCTTCGGGGTCAATGATGACAGCCAAAGCCGCTTGATCGGCTTGTTGACGCCGCTCATGCGGATGATGTTGCGCACAATGAGCTCCCCTTCGCGCCCCGCGTCGCCGGCATGGATGATTTCCGTCACTTCCGGCTTTCGCAACAGTTCCTTGACCACTTGAAACTGTTTCGCCTTCGCTTTTTCGATCTCATACTCGAACCGTTCCGGGATGATCGGCAACGTGTTGAGCGTCCACCGTTTCCACTCGGGGCGGTACCGCTCAGGAGCTGCGAGCTGGAACAAATGCCCGATCGCCCATGTCATATACGCCCCGTTGGGAAACAAGTCATTCGGCAAAATTTCGATATAGCCTTGCCGTTTTTTCGTCCGAAAAATCGAGGCGAGCGTCGCCCCTTGGTCCGGCTTTTCCGCGATAATGACTTTCATCGTCCTTTCCCCTTACGGCACATCATGCCCCATGGAGCTTTGCAAAATGGCGAACCATTGCTCGCGGGAAAGCGACAAAGACAGCGCCCGCACCGCCCGCTCGATGCGTTCTTGTTTCCCCGAGCCGACAATCGGCATCATCCGCGCTGGATGAACGAGGAGCCACGCGTACAGCACTTCGTCGATCGTCTCAGCGCCCACTTCGCCTCGCACTTGTTCAAGCGTCCCGCGCAGCCGCACCGCCCGGTCATCGTCAGCGGAAAAAATCGCTCCACCGGCGAGCGGCGACCATACCATTGGCGGAACGCGCTTCTCAAGGCAAAGGTCAACTGTGCCGTCTTCAAGATTTTCCAACCGATACGCCGATACTTCGATTTGGTTGGTCACGAGCGGAAACGGCAAATACGACTGAAGCATTTCCCACTGCGAACGTTTAAAGTTCGAGACGCCGAAATAGCGCACTTTTCCGTCCTGTTTCAGCTGGCAAAACGCCTCGGCCACCTCTTCTGGATTCATGAACGGATCCGGACGGTGAATGAGCAAGACATCGATATAATCCGTGCGGAAATTGGCGAGCGACTGCTCGACCGAGGCGATGATATGGGTTTTGCTTGTATCATATAATTTCATCCCGTATTTTGGCGGCCGCTTGATGCCGCATTTCGTCACAATCTCGATCTGACCGCGCAAGCTTGGCTTTAACGCCAGCGCTTCGCCAAAGCGCGATTCACACGTGTAGTCGCCGTAAATATCAGCATGGTCAAACGTCGTAATGCCGCGCTCAAGACAAAATTCAATGAGCGACAGCAGCTGCTCGGGCGAATAGCCCCAGTCCGCAAGCCGCCAACAGCCGTGAATGAGGCGGGAAAAAGTCAAATCGTCCGCTAAACGGATTCGTTCCATTGATCGTCTCCCTTTCTTTTTTTGGTTTTGGCTAAAATCGTTCCGCTTGCGCATACTACCAACAAGAGGAAAAAACGGAAAGGACGTGATGATATGAAGCGCTGGCTTCTTGGGCTCGCCGCCGTGCTTCTTTTGGCCTCCCCATGGCCGACATCAGCCGCCGAAACTGCATACGAATGGAATGTGGCCGACATTTACCCATCCGAACACGAATGGATGCGCGACTACAAGGCGGTGAAAAACGCCTTGCCGAAACTGGCGGCGTTTGAAGGGAAGCTTGACGATGCGAAGACGATCGCCAAACTGTTCGCCCTCAACGAACAAACGGCCCGCAAGCTCGAAAAACTGTCGCTTTACACCCATTTAAAACGCGATCTGAACATTGAAGACGAGGCAGCGGCCCGGCTCGGGGCAAAAGTGGAAGCGCTCGCCGCCCAATATGCGGCGAAAACAGCGTTCATCGAGCCAGAACTGCTCGCCCTACCCGAGCGGACGCTCAAGAAGCTCCAAACGAGCAAAGAACTGAAAGCGTACCGCTATTACTTCCATGAGTTGCGCGAGCAAAAGCCGCATACGCTTACGAAACGCGAAGAACGACTGCTCGCGAAACTATCGCCGGCGCTCGGCGAGGCGGAGAACATTTATGACCACGCCGCCCGCGGCGATTACGAGCCGCCGTCTGTCACGATGCCGAATGGAAAAACAGTGACATTGACCGACGACCAATACGCCGCCATGCTCGAGCACCCGGACCGCCGCTATCGAAAGGCGGCGTTTGAAGCGAAAGCGAAAAGCTATGAGGCGCTCGAGCAGACCGCCGCGGCGACGCTGTACGCCTCGGTCAAAGCGGATGAATTGTATGCGAACGTGCGCCGCTATCCATCCGGCCTGGCCGCCGCGCTGGCCGCCGACGATGTCCCGAAGGAAGTGTTCGACAACTTAATCGCCGCCACCCGCCGCCATTTGCCGGCGCTGCACCGCTATATCGAATTGCGGCGGCGCGCGCTCGGGCTTGACCGCGTTCACAGCTATGATTTGTACGTGCCGCTTGTCGGCGAAACGGCGAAATCGATCCCAGTTGAAACAGCGAAAACGTTCATTGTCGAAGGGCTCAAGCCGCTCGGCGCCGACTATATCAAACAGGTGCACCGAGCGTTTCAAGAGCGATGGCTTGATGTCTTCCCGCGCCCGAAAAAATATACCGGCGGCTACAACACGGGAGCGTATGACACCCATCCGTTCATCTTGCTCAATTACAACGGTTCGCTTGATGGCGTATTGACGATGGCCCACGAGCTTGGGCACGCCATGCATTCCGTCTACACGAACCGCGCGCAGCCGTACCATTATGCCGGCCATTCGATTTTCACCGCCGAAGTCGCCTCGACCGCAAACGAATGGCTCATGCTCGATTATTTATACAAACAGGCAAAAACAAAAGAAGAAAAACTCCGCCTGCTCGTCGAACAAATCGAGCAAATCCGCGGCACGTTGTACACGCAAGTGATGTATTCCGAATTTGAGCGGATCATTCATGACAAAGTGCGCCAAGGCGGCAGCCTGACAGCGGACGAACTGAACCAGCTTTGGCTTGGCTTGCTCAAAACGTATTACGGCCCGGCGTACGCCGCCGATCCCGGCGCCGCGCGCGGCTGGCTGCGCATTCCGCATTTTTATGACGCCTTTTATGTATACAAATATGCCACTTCGCTCGCCGCATCGTACGCCATTGTGAGCGGCATTCAAACCGATGCAAGCGGCAAGGCGGTGAAGCGGTACAAACAATTTTTGCGCTCCGGCGCATCCGATGACCCGATCCGTCTGCTCAAGCGAGCCGGAGTGGATATGACAAGCCCCGAACCGATCGAGCGGGTCTTAGGTCATTTCGCCGAACTCGTTGACGAACTCGATCGACAGCTGCCAAGCCAAAACCGTCAGCGGTCTACATGAAAGAGGTGTCCCGCGCCGTTCGGGACACCTTTGTTATTGCGGCGGAAAAAAGAATATCGCTTTGCGCTGCAACGCGCGGGACCGGTTAAGGCGGTCGATCGCGCACAAAGCGACACCATGCGCTTGCCCCGCAGCCAAGACGGTTATTCACTTAAAGATGCGCCGGCAATTTTTTCTTTCACCTTGCGGATGTTTTCCATCTTATTGTCCCAACACGCTTGACTCAAATCGACGGGATATTGCTCGGGATTGAGCGTCCGTTTGTACTCCTCCCAAAACAAGCGCAAGCTTTCTTTTGCGTACGCTTGAATGTCCGGAAGCGGGGGCGACGTATACACCAGCCGGCCGTTGTCGAAGATCGTCACATGCAAATCACGCGCTTCGAAATTGGTGACGAATTTGCTGATGAACGTGTACACCGGATGGAACATTTTCAGCCGCTCTTCTTGCTGCGGGTTTTCGCTCTCTAAGGCGATGTAGTCGCCTTCCGCTTTATGGTTGATTTTGTTGACGATGCGGTACACCCGCTTCAGCCCCGGCGTCGTCACTTTTTCCGGATTGCCGCTGATTTTGATCGTATCGACCATCTCACCGCGTTCGTTTTCGATCGCCACCATTTTGTACACGGCGCCGAGCGCCGGCTGATCGTACGCCGTAATGAGTTTGGTGCCGATCCCCCACACATCGATTTTCGCCCCTTGCGACTTCAAGTTTAAAATCGTATCTTCGTCCAAATCGTTTGAGGCGAAAATTTTCGCGTTCGGAAATCCGGCTTCATCGAGCATTTTCCGCGCTTCTTTCGACAAATAGGCCAAATCGCCGCTGTCGATGCGGATGCCGATAAAGTTGATTTGGTCGCCCAGCTCCTTCGCGACGCGAATGGCGTTTGGCACCCCGGACTTTAACGTATCGTACGTATCGACAAGAAAGACACAGTCTTTATGGCGGCGTGCATACTTCAAAAAGGCCGTGTATTCATCCTGATACGCTTGAATCATTGAATGGGCGTGCGTTCCGGCGACCGGAATGCCAAACAGCTTCCCGGCACGCACGTTTGATGTCGCCTCAATCCCGCCGATATACGCTGCGCGCGCGCCCCAAAGCGCCGCATCCATCTCCTGCGCCCGCCGGCTGCCGAACTCCAAGGCCGGCTCATCCCCGAGAATATGCTTAATGCGCGACGCTTTCGTGGCGATGAGCGTCTGAAAATTGATGATGTTTAAAATGGCGGTTTCAATGAGCTGCGCCTCCGCAAGCGGCGCCTCAATGCGCATAATCGGCTCGTTGGCAAACACCACTTCCCCTTCGCGCATCGAACGGACCGTGCCGGTGAAGCGAAGCGTCCGCAAATAGTCTAAAAAATCGTCGCGGTAACCAAGCTCTTGGCGCAAATAGTCGATGTCGCTGTCAGAAAATCGGAACTGCTGCAAAAACTGAATGACGCGCTCCAACCCAGCGAACACCGCATAGCCGTTGCCAAACGGCAGCTTGCGGAAAAACACTTCAAACACAGCGCGGCGCTCATGCATACGATCTTCCCAATACGTCTCGACCATATTGATTTGATATAAGTCCGTATGAAGCATCAAACTGTCATCAGCATATGTCTTCATGAATTGCTACCTCCAACACACGAATGACGGCGCCGCCGAATAAAACAATGTTCATCGTCTATTCTATCACGTTTTCTCCATTATTCCACTATTTCCGCGCCTAGCGTATGGCGAAAATGGCGGAGCGCCCATTCGTGTCCCGCCGCGTCGAAGCTCGCCACCGCCCGCCGGTGGACGACGATGCGAAATCCTTTGTTGTACGCATCGACCGCCGTATGAAGAACGCAAATATCGGTGCAGCAGCCGACCAAATGCACTTCCGTGATGCCTCTTTCCCGCAATTTCAGCTCCAAATCGGTCCCGGCGAACGCGCTGTAGCGCGTTTTGTCCATCCAATACACATTGTTTTTATGCTTGTTCCCCTGATACACCGCCTCGAGCTCCCCGTACAGCTTTCGCCCCTCCGTCCCTTCAATGTTATGCGGCGGAAACAGCTTCGTTTCCGGATGATAGTCGTCTCCCGCCACATGCTTGTCAATGGCAAAGACGACAAAATCACCGTTGTCAATAAACTGTTTCGTCACCCGCACGAGCTCTTTTTCAATCGCCTGCCCCGGTTTCCCGCATGTAAGCGCGCCATGATCGGCGATGAAATCGACGGTGTAGTCGATGTTAATGAGCGCCTTGTTCATTCCCGTTCACTCCTTTTCCTCTTCCTGCATGGTCGGGTTGCTGTTTTTTCATCCCGCCTACATCTTGTTGGGCTTTTCTACCATTATACCATAGCAATATGGACAGCAGACAAGACAACAAATCCCCTGCCTGCTCGAAGCGGACAGGGGATTGTCGATGTGGTTTCAGCTGTTTTCCGCCGTTTTCGCCGCTTTCAGCTGACTGCGCAAAATGAGCGACTGGATGATCGAGAAGCAGCCGCCGACGACCCAATAGAGCGACAGCGCCGATGGAACGGAGCTGGCGCCGATAAAAATCATGACCGTCATGATGTACGACATCATCGCCATTTGCGGCATTTGTTCTTCAGCCATCGACGGCGACAGGCGGAGCGAGATGAACGTCGTCAACGCCGCTAAAACGGGCAAAATGAAATACGGATCGCGATGGCCGAGCTCGACCCATAAGAACGAATGCGTTTTAATTTCTTGCGTCCGCGAAATCGCGTAATAAAGCGCCATAAAAATCGGCATTTGAATGAGCACCGGCAGGCAGCCGCTCGCCGGGTTGACGCCGTGCTTTTGATACAGCTGCATCATTTCTTGCTGGAGCTTGCGCTGCGTTTCCGGGTCTTTGCTTTTATATTTTTCTTGCAGCTTCATAAGCTCCGGGCGCAGTTTTTGCATGGCGATCGATGCGCGGAACTGCTTCAAAATGAGCGGCAGCAAGCAAAAGCGGACGATGAGCGTCAGCACGATAATGGCGATGCCGTAATTGTCGCCAAACCAGTGCCCAAGCGTCAAAAGAAGCTTCGACATTGGATAGACAAAATAATGGTTCCAAATGCCTTGGCTATGTTCGTCGATCGGTTCGTTGCGGTTGCAGCCGGCAAGAAGCAAAACGGCGCCAAGCAGCACCAATACCCATTTTTTCATGAAAAGCCCTCCTTCAATATCATGTTGCAAAATCATGCCGTTTCAACATAAAGGAAAGGGCCTTCCATCCTCATCCGTTCGGCTTGTCCGTTCCCGAACGGGAATTTTCCGCCGTTGCGGCAAAAACAGCGGGCGCCATGGAAGCGCCGCCCGTTCGGCGCCTCCCTCTGCTTCATGCTCGCGAACCGCGGCCAACGCCGGTTCATAAAACAGCGAACCTGCCATCCGGCGCGCGCTCGTATGTCCTTTCATGATGATCCATAGCGCGCCGACAAGCGACATATACACAAGCAAATCAATAGGCGCTTCCATGCGTCCACCTCCCTTTCGCCTGTCGATTGTTCTCTTTCCATACAATAGCAAACTTTCAACCGAAAGAAAAGCAACAATTGATCACATCCGCTCCAAGCGGTGAAATGCCGGCTCGTCGGCTGCCAAGACGGCCAGCTCCCCGCTTTCATCGGCCGCCAGCGCCGCCCGAAGCTCTTCTTTCGCCTCATCGAAGCGTCCAAGCAACGCGAGATAGCGGGCTCGTTCGTAGCGAAGCCGGGCATCGTTGGCCATATGGACGCACCGCTCGATGGCCGCGAGCGCTTGATCGATGCGCCCCGCTTCTTCATAAACAGCCGCAAGCTGCATATGGAACTCTTCATCCTCAGGATACCAATCGGCATAGCGCTCCCAAAGCGCCGCCGCTTCTTGATAGCGGCCCGTTTCCATATAATGCTCGCCAAGCAACATGAGCGCCTCACGGGCGAGCGGTTCTTCCGCCACAATCTCCTCGAGCTGCCGCTTGGCTTTCTCGCGCTGTCCTTCTTGAAGCCAAACGACCGCCTGCAGCACGCGCAGGTCGACATCATCCGGGTCATCAGCCAGCAGCCGCTCCAGCCAGCGCTTCGCTTCCTCGCGTTTTCTTTCCTCATCGGCGGCCAATAAATATTCCACAAATTCTTGCGCCAAAGACGGATCCCAAACGCGGGCGAGCGCTTTGCGCCACGTTTTCACGGCATCGCTGTCCAATTCGAGCGCGGCATATAAGCGGGCGAGCCGCCTGTAGGCTTCCGCATCGCTGCGGTTGAGGCGAATCGCTTCGTCGTAGAAATCGGTCACAATCGAAAACAAGACAACGGTGCCGACCCATTCTTTCGCTTTTGTCCACCATCGCACCGGTTCGTCATGCTCCCCCTGCTCCTCGCCAAAATACGGGAAAAGAGCCGAGGCGGTGTTCCGATACATCACGCTTTTCGCCTCGCGGCTTGCCTTCAGCCGCTCGAGTCGATGGCGCAGCTTCCCTAAGCCGCGCATCGTTTTCGGAAAGAGAGCCACATACAACGGGTACAACGATTCATCGTCCGGATGGCGCACCATCAACTGTTCGAGCAGTTTCGCCGCCTCTTTTTGGCTTCCTTCCGCGATCAGCACCATCGCCCAATGGCGGAGCACTTCAGGATGGTCCGGGTCAAGAGCAAGCGCCTTCTCGACCGCCGCCTTTTCTTGATCGCGGCGTCCGAGCGCTCCATAAACATATCCAAGACTGTCGTAATACCACGCCTCCCCTGCATGCGGACGGGCATCAGCCAGCGCGCGGAGAAGCGCGGAAGGCTCCGCAATCGCGGCAAGCTGCTCCATATCGACACGCTTCGGGGCCAAGCGCACCGCCTGAAGCAAATGCGTATGCTGCCGCTCTTCGTTTCCTTCTGCCTCATAGAGCGCAGCTAAGCGAAAATGGCAAAGGACAAACGATGGATCGGCTTTGAGACACGTCTCATACTGTTGTTTCGCCTCTTCGTGGCGTCCAAGTGAGGCGCACAGCTCCGCGAGCCGAAAGCGGGAAAGCGCATGGCCCATGGCGGCAGCTTCGCGGTACAAATCCATAGCCTTCGACGGCCGTCCTTGCCGTTCATAAAGGGCGCCGAGAGCGGAATGGGCCGAAACGAGTGTCGGGCGAGCTGAGACAAGCTGCTCTAAAAACGCCCGGCCGCGTTCCTCTAAAGACGGCGTTGCCAGCTGATCAAGGTAAAACTCGTACGCTTCTTCCGCCTCAAACTCAGCCAGACGCAACCCTTCTTCCAACCACGACAGCGCCGTCTCGCGTCCTTCCCCCTCATCAGCGAAACCGTGGGCGATGAGCCATTTGCCTGCATTGAGCCAATATTCGCTGTTGTTGGCAAAACGGGCGCGCTGCTCGATCACATATCGACGCGCTTCATCCATATCCCCGCGTTCTGCAAGGGCGGCCGCCAAGCCGAGATGGGCGAACACGTCATCGCGGTCATGACGGACCGCCTCTTTGTAGCACGAAACCGCTTGTTCCGCCTCTCCTTCCTCCATATAGAGATCGCCAAGGCGGACGTAAAGCGGCGCCAACCGCCAGGCGGCCGCCAATCCCTCTTCCAGCACCATTTTCGCTTTTTCTCGATCGCCGTCGTCATCATACAAGTCAGCCAACATCAAATACGGGTGCGGTTCCTGCGGGTCGAGCGCTTTCGCGACGCAAAAGCCGCGTTCCGCCTTGCGCCTTCGGCCAAGCTCCATGTCGCAGCGGGCCCGCTCATACCAAAGCTGGGCATCCCGCCGCTCGCGGCGCACAAGACGGTCAAACCAGTCGCGCGCTTCGGCGAACCGCTTCGCATGGAACAACAGCACACCGTGATTCGTTTCGATAAACAAATCGCCCGGATACAGGCTGACTGCCACGCGCGAAGAGATGAGCCCTTTTTCGATATGACCGGCGTACGCCGAGGCGAGCCCGAAATAGCTCCACACTTCCGGCTGATCTGGGTCCAACTGGAGCGAGGTGCGAAAATAGCGGGCCGCCTCTTCGTAGCGGCTGGCAAAAAAGGCAATGCGGCCGCGCAAATAATGGTAGAGCGGGCTTTGCGCCTTTCCTTTCACCCGTTTGAGAACGTCTTCGGCCTTCTCCATTTCTTGTGTGTAGACGTACGCTTTCGCCGCCATCAGCAGCAAGTCGTTATGTTCCGGATACTCGTTCAAGACTCGTTCCGTATACTCCAATACAAGCGGCTTCGCCTCGTCGCTGCCGAAATGCTTCATGACATACAGCCATGTGTACGGGATGTGCTCATGCTTGCGCAAAAAGGCGACAAACACGGCGAAATGCGCCTGCTCGTCCTCATCCATCTTTTCGGCCAACGCATGCAATTCGCGGAAATAGCGGTCTTCCTCTTCGGGGAGCTCGGCGGCGAGCGCCGCTTTTTCCCGGGGAAGCGCCACAATCGACAAATAATGCGTCCCTGCATACCATTTGGCAAGCTCGTCCTCGGAAACGACAAACGGATCAAACAGATTCGGGTCTTGCACGTACAACGCCCCAAGCCGCTCGTCATAGCCAAACAACACCTGCACGTGCGATGACTGTTCATAATCGACGCTTAACAGCACCGGAACGCCCTCATCAATCAGCCGCTTCCAACGAAGCGGCGAGCCGACGAAAAAGCGGCAAACAAAGCCAAGCTCTTCCAAATAATGAACCGTCGTCGACAACTTTGAGCCGCGCACATCAAAAATATGCCGAGCCACCTCATCTTGCGTCCGCGGAGCGCCAAGCAAACGAAGCATCATTTCCAGGCTCGCCGGCACGCAATAGTTATGCTTTTGCACGACCGGCACAAGCGGCAGCGCAACCGCCCGCTCCCCTTGCCGCCCAAGCGCGCGGGCGTACGGCGTTTTTTCAAGCTGCGGCTCCGCTTTCACAAGCGATTCAAGCTTCTCCCATTCGTCAAGCTGGTAATACAGTTCGGCGCGCAAATGGGCGAAATAACGGCGATGCATATGAAGCGGATTCAGGCGGTCAAGTTCATCCATCGCCGCGAGCGCCTCGCGGTAGGCACGCACATCGCGCAAGCGGCGCACGCGCTCAGCGTAAAACGCCAGCACTTGCGGAAAACGTTGCCCTCCTTCCTCCAGAACGGCAAGCGCCTCGTGGTGGCGGCCGTCAAGCGCGTACAAATCGGCAAGAAGCAAATAGCACATATCGCCGCGCTCCGAGTCGTCGAGACCGGCGCGAATCGCCTGTTCCGCGTTTTTCCGGTCGCCGGTTTCGATATAAAAATAGCCCCATTTGTCATGCATCGGCACCGTCTCATAGCGGGCAACCACATCCATCCATTCCCGCGCCTCATCGATCCGCTGCATATCCAATAAAGCGCGCACCAACGCAAACGCCGCCCGGGCGATCGCTTCCCTCGGCTCCTCCACCCGGCCTTCGAGCGCTTCTGTAAGACGCGGGGTGAGCGCCTCTTCCACATCGAGCGGCCGGCGGTTCTCGAGCCACTCATCGCACACCCAAGCGAGCGTCTGCAGCGTGTTGAACTTCCGATGGGCGTACCGGGCGACAAGCCCGCTATGCCGGTACATGAGCGCGTAATCGAACAGGCGGATGAGCGTCCGAAACGGTTCGATCTCGTCCCACGAAGCCATGAGCGGCCGCCACTCGAATAATCCTACGTTTTCCAAATACGGTTTTACTTTGTTTAGAGCCTCTATTATTCTCTTTTCTTGAATAAGCAACGAAATTTGTTCCATCATCATGCAACTGAAAGCTCCTTTATCATTTTCACTATCATTAGTTTAGAACAAGCCGTCGAAAACAGCCACCTATTTTTTTAGAAAAATAACGACAACAAAAATTGCCCTGCCCTGTTTTGACAGGACAAGGCTCAGAACAGACGCACTCAATCCGCATGCTTAGCGAAAAATTCCAGCGATCGTTCGATAATCGTCGTTTGGTCGTAATCAAGTGTCGCAACATGATAGCTGTTTTTCAGCCGAACGATCTCTTTGTCTGACGAGTGGACGCCGCGAAAAATGATGTCCGCGTTCTCAGGCGGCACGACATGGTCTTCGTTCGAGACGAAAATTAAAATCGGGCATGTCACACGTTCCAGTTCGCCTTTCACTTGCTCCATCAGCCTAGCCAGCTGAAGAAGCGAAGCCGTCGGCGTTTTCTCGTACGCCAGCTCTTTCACATCCGGATTTTTCAAATCCGAACCGATCGAATCCAGATACCTCGGCAGCTCACCCCCGGCCGCCATCCCAGCGCGAATGGCCGGAATGTCAATCGCCGCATTGATCAAGACGATGCCGCGGATGGACGGGTAACGTTCCGCCATATAAAGCGTCAGCGTCCCACCCATGGACAGACCGGTGACAAAAATGGTTTGGCATCGTTTTTTCAGCCATTCATATCCTTCTTCGACCGAGGCGATCCAGTCGTGGAACGTCGTCCGCTCCATGTCTTCATAATGCGTTCCGTGCCCTTTTAAGCGCGGCAGGCAGACCGTGTAGCCGGCTTTCGCATACGCCTCAGCGAGCGGGCGCATGCTGTGGGGCGTGCCGGTGAACCCGTGCACGAGCAGCACCCCGGCCGGCCCGTTTTCGGCATAAAACGGCTCGGCGCCAGGGAGCACCGGGTATTGTTCGCTCATCTTCCTCTCCCCCTTATCTAGTCAATTCGTTTCTTTCACCATATTCGCCGCCGCGCCTCTTTTTTCCTTTTTTTTATCTTTTTTTATCGGGCGCCGTTACCACATCGACAACCATGACCGCCACCATTCGTGAAACAAGCCGTTGAATCCAAAATAAACGAACCCGATCCAAGCAACGCCAACTAATGCTTTTTCCACCCCTTTTCCCGTCCGATAGAGCGGCACTTTCCACCGCTTGGACGAAAATGGCCAAAACAGCGGCACTCCCTGGACGGAAAAAAAATCTTCCACAATGTGAAACAAGTAGCCGAGCACAAGCCCTGCGGCAAACGGCGACGCCGAATCTCGCCAGACGAGGGCGGCAAGCACCCCCCAGACGATGAGCGAATGCGTCATGCCGCGATGGCCGAACGCTTCTTTCACTTTGCCGGCGACGCCGAACGAACGGCGGCCGACGTATGACGACGGCTCGTCAATATCAGGAAGAAGGCTGCCGATGACAAGCCCCGCCGTATAGGCGGCGGTAAACGGCAGCTTTGTATGCGCGGCCGCCGCCGCGCCGAGGCATAATGTGGCAATGACATGGCTGGAGTATCGCAACGAAATCCCCTCAAACTTTTATCGTTTTCCCCATTATACCACAGAAAAGAATATTTGTTCGTTTCTTTGACGAATTTGTGACAATGCCGCGAAGTGTGACAAAGTTAACATCGTGTTATTGGCATCATGGTTATTGTTAAAAGTACAGAACGCGTAAAGGAGTTGAACAAAATGAAACGAAAACGATCCCCGCTTGCCAACCGTTTCAAATATATTCGGCCGATTGAGCGCCAAGCCGACGGCCACAGTGAAACAACTTACGGCGACCGCGCCTGGGAAGACGCCTACCGCCGCCGCTGGCAGCACGACAAAGTCGTCCGCTCGACTCACGGCGTCAACTGCACAGGATCGTGCAGCTGGAACATTTATGTCAAAAACGGCATCGTCACGTGGGAAGGGCAGCAGCTTGACTACCCGTCAACCGGGCCGGATATGCCGGATTTTGAACCGCGCGGCTGTCCGCGCGGCGCGAGCTTCTCATGGTACATGTACAGCCCGTTGCGCGTCAAATACCCGTACGTGCGCGGCGTTTTGCTTGACATGTGGCGCGAGGCGCTCGCGGCTCATCCGAACAATCCGCTTGAAGCGTGGAAAAGCATCGTCGAAGACCGCGAAAAAGCAAAACGCTACAAACAGGCGCGCGGAAAAGGCGGGTTTGTCCGCGTCAGCTGGGACGAAGCGTTGACGCTTGTCGCCGCTTCCTTATTGTATACGGTTGTGAAATACGGACCGGACCGCAACATCGGCTTCTCGCCGATTCCGGCGATGTCGATGGTCAGCCATGCCGCCGGATCGCGCTTCATGCAGCTGATGGGCGGGCCGATGTTAAGCTTTTACGACTGGTACGCCGACTTGCCGCCAGCCTCGCCGCAAATTTGGGGCGACCAAACGGACGTGCCGGAGTCAAGCGACTGGTACAACGCCGGCTACATCATCACCTGGGGCTCGAACGTCCCGCTCACCCGGACTCCGGACGCTCACTTTTTAGCCGAAGTGCGCTACCGCGGCACGAAAGTCGTCTCCGTCAGCCCGGATTACGCCGAGTCGACAAAATTCGCCGACGATTGGCTGTCGGTGAAACAAGGAATGGACGGCGCCTTGGCGATGGCGATGGGACATGTTATTTTAAACGAATATTATGTCAAACGGACCGTCCCGTATTTTGAACAATATGCGAAAACGTATACCGATTTTCCATTTGTCGTCACTTTAAAACAAGAGGGAGACACATGGACGGCCGGCCGCTTCTTGTTGGCGAAAGACCTTGGCAAACAAACGAACAATGCCGAATGGAAGCCGGTCATCTATGATGAAAACACCGACTCGTTTGTCGTGCCGAATGGAACGATCGGCGCCCGCTGGGAGGATAAGGGGAAATGGAACTTGCGCCTCGTCGACGAGGAAACGGGGCAGCCCATTGAACCGCGCCTGTCGTTTTTAGGCAGCGAAGATGGAATCTTCCCGATTCAGTTGCCATATTTCACGGATGACGGTGGAAAAACAATCGAGCGTGCTGTGCCGGTGAAAAAAGTGCACACCGAAGCGGGCGACGTGTATGTCACGACCGTCTATGACTTGGTTTTGGCCAACTACGGCATTGACCGCGGCATCGGCGGCACAGTCGCCCGCTCGTACGACGACGAGGTGCCGTTCACGCCAGCATGGCAAGAAGCGATCACCGGTGTCAAGCGGGATCTCGTCGTCAAAATCGCCCGCGAGTTTGCCGACAACGCGATCGACACAAACGGCCGGTCCATGATCATCGTCGGCGCCGGGATCAACCATTGGTTCAACTCCGATACGATTTACCGCGCCGTCTTGAACCTTGTCTTGTTCGTCGGCGCCCAAGGGGTGAATGGCGGCGGCTGGGCGCATTACGTCGGGCAAGAAAAACTGCGCCCAGCGGAAGGATGGCAGACAATCGCCATGGCGCGCGACTGGGTCGGACCGGCGAAATTGCAAAACGGCACGTCGTTCTTTTACTTTGCGACCGATCAATGGCGCTATGAAGAGCGGCCGGTCGACGAACTCGTCTCGCCGCTGGCCAAAAAAGCGCGCTACTTGCATCCTGGCGATTACAACGTCTTGGCCGCGCGGCTCGGCTGGCTGCCGTCGTACCCGACATTTAACAAAAACGGCATCGAGCTGTACAACGAAGCCGTTCACGCCGGCGCCCGCACACCGGAAGAAATCGGCGCCTATGTCGCGAAACAGCTGAAAGAGAAAAAGCTGCAGTTTGCCATTGAAGACCCGGACGATGAGGCCAACTTCCCGCGCAACTTGATCGTCTGGCGCGCCAACTTAATTTCAAGCTCCGGCAAAGGGCACGAATATTTCTTAAAACATTTGCTTGGCACGACGAACGGCTTGTTAAACGATGACCGAGACAGCCTGCGCCCGGAAGAAATCCGCTGGCGCGACGAAGCGCCGGAAGGCAAGCTCGACTTGCTCGTCAACCTAGACTTCCGCATGGCGGGAACGGCTCTTTACTCCGATGTCGTCCTGCCGGCGGCGACCTGGTATGAAAAACATGACTTAAGCAGCACCGATATGCACCCGTTCGTCCACCCATTCAACCCGGCGGTGCCCCCGCTCTGGGAAGCGCGCTCGGACTGGGACATTTTCAAATCGCTCGCGAAAGCGGTATCCGATGTCGCGAAACAAGCCGGCTTGAAGCCAATGAAAGAAGTCGTCGCCACTCCGCTGTTGCACGATACGGCGCAAGAGCTGGCGCAGCCGTTCGGTGAAGTGAAAGACTGGAGCAAAGGCGAAACCGAACCGATTCCGGGCAAAACGATGCCGAACATTCATGTCATCGAGCGCGACTATACGCTCATTTACGATCAAATGACCGCCCTGGGTCCGAACGTCGCCCGCCAGCCGATCGGCACAAAAGGGATTGCCTGGTCGGCGAAAGACGAGTACGAACAGCTGAAACGCCGGCTTGGCACTGTCCGGCGCGCCTCGGTCGCCGATGGCTGCCCGGATATCAGCGAAGCGAAAAAAGCGGCGGAAGCGATTTTGACGCTGTCATCGACTACAAACGGAAAAATGGCGGTCAAAGCGTGGGAGGCGCTTGAGAAAAAGACGGATTTGAAATTGGCCGATTTAGCGAAAGAACGCGAGGAAGAATGCTTTACGTTTGAACAAATCACCGCCCAGCCGAAAACGGTCATCACCTCGCCGGCGTTCAGCGGCTCGGAAAAAGGCGGGCGGCGCTACTCGCCGTTTACGACGAACGTCGAACGGCTCATCCCGTGGCGGACGTTGACCGGCCGGCAGTCGTTTTACATCGATCATGAACTGATGCACGAGTTCGGCGAAACGATGGCGACGTTCAAGCCGGTGTTGCCGCACCGTCCGTTTTCAAACAAACGCCCGAAAGAAAACGGAAAGGAAGTCATCTTGAACTATTTGACGCCGCATAACAAATGGTCGATCCACAGCATGTATTTCGACTCCTTGCCGATGTTGACGCTTTTCCGCGGCGGGCCGACCGTGTGGATGAACAAAGATGATGCGGCCGAAGCCGGCATCAACGACAACGACTGGATCGAATGTTTCAACGAAAACGGCGTCGTCGTCGCCCGCGCCGTCGTCTCCCACCGGCTGCCGCGCGGCATGGCGTTTATGCACCACGCGCAAGACCGCCATATTAACGTGCCGGGCACGAAGCTGACAAACAACCGCGGCGGCACACACAACAGCCCGACGCGCATCCACGTAAAGCCGACGCATATGATCGGCGGATATGCACAGTTAAGCTACGGATTCAACTATTACGGACCGACGGGCAACCAACGCGACCTGTACGTCGTCATCCGCAAACTCGAGGAGGTTGATTGGCTTGAAGATGAAAGCGCAAGTCGGCATGGTGATGAATTTGGACAAATGCATCGGCTGCCATACGTGCAGCGTCACGTGCAAAAACACATGGACGAACCGCCCCGGCGCTGAATACATGTACTTTAACAACGTTGAAACGAAACCCGGAATCGGCTATCCGAAACAATGGGAAAACCAAGAGAAGTATAGAGGCGGCTGGGAGTTGAAAAACGGCGAACTGCGGCTCAAATCCGGCTCGAAAGCGATGAGGCTCGTCAACTTGTTCTACAATCCGTACCAGCCTACGATCGACGATTACTACGAACCGTGGAATTACGACTATGAAACGTTGACGAACAGCCCGTCAAAACAATACCAGCCAGTGGCGCGGCCGAAATCCAGCATCACCGGCGAATGGATGGAGCTGTCATGGGGGCCGAACTGGGAAGACGACCTGGCCGGCGCCCACGTCACAGGGTTGCGCGACCCGAACGTCGTCAAAATGGAGCAGTCCATTCAGGCAGAATTCGAGAACGTCTTTATGATGTACTTGCCGCGCATTTGCGAGCATTGCCTCAATCCGTCATGCGTCTCAAGCTGCCCGTCAGGCGCCATGTACAAACGCGACGAGGACGGCATCGTTCTCGTCGACCAAAACGCCTGCCGCGCTTGGCGGTATTGCGTCACAAGCTGCCCGTACAAAAAAGTGTATTTCAACTGGCAAACGAACAAAGCGGAAAAATGCACGCTCTGCTTCCCGCGCATCGAAGCCGGCATGCCGACGATTTGTTCGGAAACGTGCGTCGGCCGCATTCGCTACATCGGCGTCATACTGTATGATGCGGATAAAGTCAAAGAAGCAGCGAGCGTCGAAGATGAGAAACAGCTGTACCACGCCCAGCTTGATATTTTCCTTGATCCAAACGATCCAGCCGTCGCCGCCGCCGCGAAAGAAGCCGGCATTCCGGACGAATGGATCACCGCCGCGCAGCGCTCGCCGATTTACAAAATGATCGTCGACTGGAAAATCGCCTTGCCGCTCCATCCGGAATACCGGACACTGCCGATGGTATGGTACATTCCGCCGCTTAGCCCAATCATCAATACAATCGAAGGAAAAGGAAGCAGCGCCAGCGCCAATGACATTTTCCCCGCGATTGACAACATGCGCATTCCGATCGAGTATTTGGCGAATTTGCTGACGGCGGGCGATACGGCGCACATCCGTACGACGTTGAAAAAAATGGCGGCCATGCGCTCATACATGCGGGCGAAACAAACGAACAAACAGCCGGACATCCGCCTCGTCGAATCGCTCGGCCTAAGCCGCGAAGACATCGAAGAGATGTACCGCCTGCTCGCGATCGCCAAATACGAAGACCGGTTCGTCATTCCAGCATCGCACCGCGAAGAAGTCGCTGACTTGTACGCGGAACAAGGCAGCTGCGGGCTGGCGTTCGCCGGCGGCCCGGGCGCCTGCGGCACGCTGTAAAGGGAGAAGGCGGGGCTCCCGCCCCATACCCATCAAGTTAAGAATTTTGGTATTTGTGCATCGACAAAAACATGGTATCCTTTCTAACGAACACTCCACGTTAGAAAGGATTTTTTTCATGGAAAAACATATA